>NZ_JARIBH010000037.1 GCF_029264495.1 Peptacetobacter sp. | reverse complement strand
AAAAAGGAGGATAATTATGAAAATAACAATGCTTGGAACAGGAAATGCTATGGTAACAAAATGTTATAATACAACATTTGTAATAACTGATAAAGATAAATATTTTTTAGTAGATGGCGGTGGTGGGAATCAAATTTTCAACCAACTTGAAAAATCAAATATAGATTGGAAAAATATTAAAGAAATATTTGTAACACACAAACATATAGATCATCTTATCGGTGTAATTTGGATGATTAGAAAAATATGTCGGTCTATGAAAAAGGGAGAGTATATAGGAGATGTAAATATATATGCACATGAAGAATTATCTGAAATTATAAATAGTATTTCATATATGTTACTTAATAAAAAAGAAACTGATTTTATAGGACAAAGAGTGCATATAGTTTCTGTAAAAGATGGAGAAGAAAGAGAAATTATAGGTAATAAAACAGTATTTTTCGATATACATTCCACAAAAGCTAAACAATTTGGATTTAGTATGTATTATGATGAAGATAAAAAACTTACTTGTTGTGGAGATGAACCATACAATGAAGTAGAAGAGAAATATGCAAAAAATAGTAATTGGTTGCTTCATGAAGCATTTTGTTTATATTCAGATAGAGAAAAATTTAAGCCATATGAAAAAAATCATTCTACTGTAAAAGATGCTTGCAAATTAGCAGAAGAATTAAATATAGACAATTTGATTTTATATCATACAGAAGATAAAAATATTAAAAATAGAAAAAATTTATATTTAAATGAAGGTCAAAAATATTTTAAAGGAAATATTTTTATACCAGATGATTTAGAAAGTATAGAATTATAAAAATCTAGATATAGTAAGATTTTGAATAATTTAAACAGTATATTTGTAAAATAAAATAAATGGGAGTATAATAATTTTATTATAAGTAATTTTCTAGCTTTATATAAAAATAGTGTATCAATAATTATTTATTTTAAAAAAATAGATGATTTAGAAGATTTTATAACATAAAAATATATAAGTCGACATAAATAAAAAATTTGTCGGCTTATTTATTGAATATAAAATTATTTTATAAAATTTATAAATATGAAACAATATAAAGTTTAATAAATTATTCGATAAAAATCTATTAGAAAGGGGGCATATTTTTGGATAGCAATAATAATAAAAATGTAAATTCAAAAAAATGTCAAGAAGAGTATCTAGAATGTGAAAAATGGTGGATATTTGCCCTACTTATGTTTGTAGGAGGATTTTACGGTGCTTACACTTATACGATAAGGGGTGGAGTTTTCTGTAATGCTCAAACAGCAAATTTCGTATTACTGTCAATGGCATTAGGAAATATGAATTTTAAAAAAGCAGCGTATTACTTAGTGCCTCTTAGTGCATATTTAGCAGGTACTATACTTTCAGAATCATTAGCACTTTCAATAAAAAAAATGAATATTATAAGATGGGATACAATGCTTATAATAGTAGAAATTATAACTGTTATTATACTTGGATTTATACCAGAAAGTGCACCTTATCAGATAGCTCAAGTTTCTATAAACTTTATAGCATCTATGCAATATAATACATTTAGACAAGCACAAAAAATTCCTATGGCTACAACTTTCTGCACAAACCATGTTAGACAGGTTGGTGTGGCTATTACAAAAGCAATAAGAAAGCATGGAGAAGAACAATATATAAAAAGAATGAGTGCACATCTTATAATGCTTATAATGTTTGTATGTGGAGGAATTTCAGCAACAGTATTAGCTAAATTATTTTTAGGAAAGGCTATTTGGGGAGCATTAATTCCACTTTCAGTAATTTTGATAGATTTGTTATACGCAGATTTAAAAAAGGAAAAAGGAATGTTACATTTAAAACCAAATGGACACTAAAAACTAACTTATAAAAAGATTTCAATAAATTGTAATAATAAAAATAAAAAAGGAAGATAAAATTTGAAAAAGACATATAGTATTTCGGAAATTTCAAAGTTACTAAATGTAACAGTAGATACATTAAGGTTTTATGAAAAAAAAGACATGATTCATCCTAAAATAAATCCAAATAATAAATATAGAATGTATGATATGTATAATGTATTAGAAATTTTAGATATAATATTTTATAGAAATTTAGATATATCTGTTTCTGATATGTATTCTATAATGCATGAAAATGATGAGAAAAAAGCATTAGAATTGTTTGAAAAAAAGAGAATTAATTGCAGAAATAGAATAAAATATGAACAACAACTTTTAAAAAAGTTAGACTATCTTTGTTCTACTATGGGACCTGCAATTTCTGGAGATATGAGTATACAAAATAAACATTTTGAAACTTCTTATATATTATTTGAAGATACTGATTTAGATAGTAGTGCTCAAAAGCTAGTTTTAAAAAATATACCGAGTATTTCTAATGAAGAATTTGTTTTAGGTGCTGTTATCAAAGAATATAATTCTGATTTAACAGAAAAAGCTACATATTATACTATAGAAAAACAGATAGTAGAAGAATTACTTACTGAAGAGTATTTAGAAAACAATAATATGGATTTAAAAACTTATGAAAATGGCATTATAGAAGGATTTGATGCACTTAGTATAGTTGTTCCATCTGAAGGAAATAAGTTAAACAAAAAATATATAGATCTTATAAAAAAATATGCTGAAGAAAATAATATAATACTTGAAAATTATATAATAACACACGAAATAAATACAACAGCATATGCAGATAGACATCATGAATATAAGGAAATATATATAAAAATAAAAAATTAAAAAATTATTCTTTTTCTGTATTGACTTTGGTCTTAGACCATAGTTTACACTTTTCTATGGTGAAAGGAAGGTGTAATATTAATATGAATAAAGAACTAAAAATAGATAAAAAAAGAATTAATAAACAATTTATGCATTATGTAATACCATCAATGATAGCTATGTTATTTAGTGGATTTTACTCAATAGTTGATGGATTATTTGTTGGAAATAGTATAGGGAATGTAGGTCTTGCAGCTATAAACTTAGTTTACCCTATACAAGTTGTATTAAATGCAACGGCTATCGGAATAGGAATTGGTGGTTCAGTATTGGTTTCTATATATAGAGGAGAAGGAAAAGAAAAAGATATGGAACATAGTGCTATGCAGACAATAATGTTACTTGTATTTTTCGGAATAGTACTTCCAATATTTTTCTTAGGAACAAAAGGAATTATACTTAAATTTTTAGGTGCAAAAGGTGCTATTTTTACTGGTGCAGATGATTATATAACTACTATATTATTAGGTGGTATGTTACCAGTACTTGGAAATGGGTTAAATCCTATAGTTAGAAATCAAGGTAAACCAATAAAAGCTACACAAAATATGGTGGCAGGTCTTATAACAAATATAGTACTTGACTATGTATATATATATAGAATGGATTTGGGGATGTTTGGTGCAGCTTTAGCTACTATAACAGCTCAAGGAGTCGTTGCAATAATGAATATAATATATGTTGTAAAGTTAAATCATAAAAACTTTAAAATGGATTATATTCTTCCAAATTTAGCTAAAATAAAGAAAATCATGAAAATAGCAGTATCTCCATTTGGACAGACTATAGTACCATCTATAATAATAATTCTTACTAACTGGAAATGTATAGAATACGGTGGTGATGGAGCAGTAGCTATATATTCTGTAATAAGCTATGTACTTGCTTGTGCACAACTTTTAATACAGGGAATAGGCGATGGAGTACAACCATTATTTAGTTACTATTTTGGAGCTAATAAAGATGAAGAGTTACATTATGTATATAATAAAGCATTTTTCTTATGCTCAGTATTTTCAGTATTTTTAATGTTTTTAACAATGATATTTAGTGTTCAATTAGCAAAATACTTTAATATTTCTAGTGAACTTATGAACGAAACAGCACTTGCATTAAAAACAACATCATTTGCTTATTTATTCTTTGGTATAACTAGAGTTACAAGTGCATATTTCTATGCAACAAATAATACAAAATTTAGTAATTTGTTAATATATATTGAACCTATAGTAATAGCACCTGCAATGCTTTGGATATTTACAGAGTTCTTCAAGTTATCAGGTGTATGGATGGCTTATCCTGCTATTCAAGTAATATTATCATGTATAAGCTTAGTATTAAAAAGTCCAAATTTAAATCATAAAAAAGAATTAAATACAGTTGCTATTGAAGCATAAAAAATATATTAATGAATATGACTATTAAATAATTGATAATAGGTGAAACAATAAAAAGAAGAAACCCTCAGTAAAACTGAGGGTTTCTTCTTTTTAGTAGTGTATAAAATATAAAATTAAGTTTAAAACTTACGATTTAATTATGCAATAACACCAGCTTTTCTTTCAAGATCAGCTTTTGTTATAACTTTATGATTTTTGAATACTTTAGAACCAACTATTCCGGCTAAAGAACCTCCGATTGCTGCAACTACAAGTGCCATTACAACTTTTTTAGGATCATTAAATGCAAATGGTGCTAATAATCCAGGTATTGGAGAAGCTGTACCAGGTGCATTATTTACTATTCCGAAGAATGCTGCACCCATTCCCGCTAAACCTCCACCAAAGAAGTTAGAGCAGAATATAGGAATAGGGTTTGAAGTAACAATTGGTGCTTGAGTAAGAGGTTCTAGCATAACTGCTATGACATTACTTTTATCACCTAATTTTAAGTTGTGGAATATAAATCCATTAGTAAATGATCCACCAAAGCAAGCTATTGCTGCTATACCCATTGCTAGACCTTTAAGACCAAGCATAGCTGTTAGTGCCATTGAACTTAAAGGAGATGTACATATCATTTTCATTATTCCACCAAGTAAGAATCCCATAACAAGTGGTGACTGTTCAGCAGCTGCAGCTATTGTTACACCAATTTGACCTAGTGTAGCATCAACTACTGGAGTAGCACCCATTGCTATAAATCTAGCTAAAGGAGCTATAAGTAAAGTTCCAACTATTAAATTTAAACCTTCTGGTAATTTTTTTTCTACTATAGGTATTATAAATCCAACTATATAACCAGCTACAAAACCAGGAAGTATACCGTAACCACCACAAGCAACACCGGCAACTATTGCAAGAACAGGGTTAGCACCCATTGCTATAGGAACTGCTATTGCTGAAGCAACTCCACCCATTCCTCCTGAAACACTACCGACATCTGCTAAAAAGCTTATACCAAATAAATCTCCTGATATATATTTATGTATTGCTTCTACTAAGAAAGTAGCAACTGCTGCATCAGCCATACCGCCCATTGCAACAGATCCTTTTGGCATCTTGAAACTAAAGAACGAGAAGCCAGCAAGAACTAGTAATAATAAACCAAGTCCAGATAAAATTGTCATCATAAGTTTTCACCTCATATGTATTATAGATTATATTTATAAGAAAATGTTTTCTTATCGTTAAAATGAATATAATATATGAGTTTTAAAAAGTTTCAATAAGTTACAAAAAAAATGAAAAAAAATTAACGAAAAAATCAAAAAAATTTAAAAATTAATACATAAATTTTATTTTTTGATATGAAAAAATTATATAGTTTCTAATAAAGTAAATTTTATTTTATTGTAAAAGAAGTTTTTGATAAAAATAATCGTTTTCTCAGAAATCGAATTAAAGTGTAAAATTTTTATTCATAAAAAAATATATTCAATATTTATTAAAAAAATAACAATTTATCCTTTAGTATAGATTTTTATGTATATAAAAAAGATGTGATTAAAAATCACATCTAAAAAATTTTTGAATAATTAAAATTATTATTAATTTATAGTTAACTCTGTATATACAAGACAAGGGAATTTAAAAAGTTTCTAATTTTTACATTTCCATGCTTAGAGCTTTTACCTCTTATATAATCCATTTCTTTTCTTACTTGCTCAAAATTATAAAGGTTAGTAGAATACTCTAAAAAAACATCATTAGAATAATCTTCTATACCAAGATTTGCCAAATTTATCATACCTGTATTTGCTGCACGTCTAATTCTTTGTTCCATAGATTTTGGATTATCTGTAAATTTGTAACAAAGGTCATGTAGCGTTATATTTTCAATATCTTGATTTTTTTCTATAATATATTCAATAAGAGTTATAATATCTTTACTTCCAATTTCTCCTATAATTCCTAATTTCTGTAGAACAGTTTTTAATTTTGGTAGCCATTTTTTCTCTGATTGACTAGAAGATGAATCATTAAAATTGAGATTAGTATTAAACAGATTTTGAACTGTAGCAATAGTTCTTTTTAAAGTTAAAGAATCTTTTACTTTTTTTAATACAGATTCAACTTCAACACTATTTATAGGTTTTTGAATATAAAATTCAATACCATTTTCATAAGCATCAGAAATCATATCTTTTGAAGAAACTTGAGAAATCATAACAAAGATAAGGTTTTTATTTATTTCGGAAGCTTTTTTTATAAAGGTAATACCATCTATATTAGGCATTAATAAATCTACTATTACTATATCGGCATTTATAACGCTTAAATCTTCAAGAGCATCTTCTGGATTTCCATAAGAACCTATAACTTCACCAATTCCTCTTTCTTCAATTATTAATTTTAGTATTTTTCTTATATTTTTATCATCATCAACTAAATAAAATTTCATTTTAAATCACCTTCAATTCATTTTTTGGTATATCAATTATAAATGATGTATTTCCAGGCTTGGAAATAACATTTATTTTTCCATTAAACTGATTTTCAACGATATCTTTAACTAAATTAAGTCCTAATCCTCTATTAACTTCACCTGTTTCAAAATTTATCTTAGTAGAAAATCCAGGTTCAAAGATTTCATCAATATCTTCAGGATCAATCCCAGGCCCATTATCAGATATTATTATAGAATAAAAATCTTTGTTACATTCTTTTTTAGACACAATACTAAAGTCAATAATAATATTATTGTCAACTGATGCTTCTACTGCATTTGTAAAGATATTTCTAAAAATAGACATAAAGAAATATTCCTTATCAGTATATAATTTTCCATCGTAATTGTTGTTAAAGATAACTTTTTTGCTGCTATTGAATGCTTCATCAGAGGCAGAAGATTCTAAAAGACTAACAATGTCAGAAATATACATACCATCATTTTCTAAATTTAAATCCATAGCTTCTGAAATACCCCTTAAAATAAGTATGTATTCTTTTTTTATTTCATGAATGTCTTTAGCTACATTTAATGCTTCTTTTGAAATTTCTTCATCAATACCTTGATTTTTCATATCATTAAACAATTTATAAGATGAATTCATTGTTTCTTCAATCAAAGCTGTATTTTTTTTCATCCAAATTACTTCGCCATTTAATTTTGATATTAAAAGCATTAATTTTCTATACCTATGAGCATGTTCTTCTTTCATAAAAGTAAGGTGATACTTTTTTAAAAATGTAATCAAAGCCCAAATTATAAAAGATCTAGAAATTGCTACAACAATAATACATAATTGGCTATCAAATTTAAATGTATTTAATCCAAACCTTAAAATTAATTCTACTAAATTTGCAAGATAGTCCATAAAAATAAACCAAATTATATCTGAATCATTTGATAAAATATCTTTCTTCTTTCTAGAATATAAATATATTAGAAATCCATATGCTAAATAGAAAAATGATTCAGGAAGACAGTCTAACACATTTTCTTTATGAAAACCATATTGTAGCCAAGGAAAAGCAATTCTAGTTATAAAAACACCAATTGATGAGAAAATACTTACCGACAAAATTGGAAAATCTTCAATTAAAAATAAAAATACAGGAAATGTAATTATACCTATTGAGATTTTGAAATTATTTAAAAAAAGATTCATCTTAAATTGTGCAGCAAGTACAGTGATTAATCCAAATATTACAGTAGTTTCAAAAAAGCTTTTCTTATTGATTATTTTGTATATCATATTTTCTCCTTGTATTGAATTGTATCAAATTATATCAAATTATATTTTAACACGATAAACGTATTAATAAAAGTTTATGAATTATATAAATTATATTTTAATATTTAAATTAATTATTATAACGAAATAAATTAACTTACATAATAATCTATCAATATGATATTATATTAGATGTAATAGAATGGAGTGATTAGTTTGAAAAATAATTCTGATAATACATATTTTAAAGATTTAAATAGAAAAGATTATATAAAAAAAACATATGAAATTATAAAAGAAGAAGGGATAAAATCAATTTCTATTAGAAGAATAGCTAAAGAAATGGGTTGTAGTTCAACGTGTCTATATAGATATTTTAAAAATTTAGATGAGTTACTTTTTTATGCACAGATGGGATTTTTAAATTATTATCTAGAGGATTTAGAAAAAGCATCTAAAAAATGGAAAACTGTATGGGACCAACACCTCGGAGTTTGGGAATGTTATACAAGAGCAGCTTTTAGATACCCTGAAGCATTTGATATTATATTTTTACATGAGAATAGTAAAAATTTAGATACTGCTATTGTAGAATATTATCATATGTTTCCCGAAAATTTAAGTGGATTTAAAACTCACTTAAGAAAAATGCTTGAAACACCGGATTTTTATGAAAGAGATTTTGAAATGTGTAAACAATGTGTTGAAGAAAATAATATTAGTTTAGAAAATGCGAAGAAGATGAACCATATGGAATGTACATTATATATGGGATATTTAAAAGATATTTTAACTAATGGGATAGATGAAAATCAGATAGAAGATAAGGTAAAAGAATTTGTAAGAGATGTAAGAGATATTGCTAATTTTTATGCAGATGAATTTGAATATACTGGAGATATTATATAAAAATTAAGTTGTAAATATAAATAAAAAATAATGTCGATATGATGAATGATTTTTCGTATAGAAACAATAAATATTTTATGATATTATGTTTTTGGGTATGATTTTTCTAAATTAAAATTCATCAAAATAAAAATGAATTAAAATTGGAGGAAAAGATTATGTTTGAAAAAGAAAAATGTATAATAGTTACAAATAATGATAAAGTTTTGAGAAAATATCAAAATTCTATAAAAATAAAATTTGTAGAAAGCTATGAAGAGGTTCTAATAACAACAAGAAATTTTATATTTGATAGACATAGGCTTTTAACTCACCCTCAAGCGAGCAGTCTAAAACCAAATCAAACACCGTTTAGATCTATAATAGTCTATCCATCTGACAATACTAACAATTTAGATGATGTGATGATGATAGAAAAAGCTATAGAAGTGTTTGAAAAATTTAGAAAAATAAAAGAAATCCCTAAATATGAAGATAAGATAGCAGATGACTATAAAACTATAGATTTATCAATAATAGATAATGTAATTCCTAGATTGTAAATAAAAATATAAATTTGTAGAAAATGTATAAATTGGATTAAAAAGTTTTTACAAAAATATAATACAGAAGCCATTGTATTTTCCATTGAAAACAAAGAAGTTCAAAATAGTAAAATAAAGTTTTAGTGGTAAAAAATAATATTAATAATATCTAAAAATCTATATTTTTTTTATATAAATATTAATCAAAGAATAACTTTTATTTATAAAAATAATTCTGAAAATTCAATGATAAATCCTAGACAAACATTTTCCTTTGTGATACTATTTAGGTATAGAAAAATTCTATACCCAATAAAATAAAATTTAAATAAGATTGGTTTTTAATATTTTTTTTAACCAATCAATTTTTTAAACTTTATGTTATCACGATAACAAAATAAAAGGAGGTAGCTACATGAAATTAGAATTAGGAAAAATACATATTGATGACATTCAGTTCGGAGAAGAATTGTGTGTTAAAAATCACACTCTTTTTGTAAACAAGCAAGAAATTATTGATTTAGTTTTAGAAGATGATAAGATAATTGATTGCAAAGTCGAACTAGCAAAACCAGGAGAATCTACAAGAATAACTCCAGTAAAAGATGTTATAGAACCTAGAGTAAAAGTTAGTGGTGGTGGAGAAATTTTCCCAGGTGTAATAGGTAAAGTTAATCCAACAGTTGGAAGTGGAAGAACTCACGCTTTAGATGGTGCATGTGTTATAACAGTAGGTAAAATAGTTGGTTTCCAAGAAGGTGTAATAGACATGAGTGGACCAGCTGCTGATTATTGTCCTTTTTCTAAAACTCAAAATATATGTGTAGTTGTCGAACCAAAAGATGGTCTAGAAACTCATGTATATGAAAAAGCTGCTAGATTAGCAGGACTTAAAGTTGCAGCTTTCATTGGTAAAGCTGGAAAAGATGTAGAACCAGATAGCATAGAAGTATTTGAAACTAAACCAATATTTGAACAAGCAGCACAGTACCCAGATTTACCAAAGATAGGGTATGTTCATATGCTACAATCTCAGGGATTACTTCACGATACATTTTATTATGGAGTAGATGCAAAACAGATAGTGCCTACTTTTATGTATCCAGAAGAGATAATGGACGGTGCTATAGTTTCAGGTAATTGTGTTGCTCCTTGTGATAAAGTTACAACTTATCACCATTTCCATAATCCAGTAATAGAAGATTTATTCAAAAGACATGGAAAAGAACTTAATTTTATGGGAGTTATATTGACAAATGAAAATGTATTTTTAGCAGATAAAGAAAGACATTCTGATATGGTAGCAAAATTAGCTGAATGGATGGGACTTGATGGTCTTCTAATAACTGAAGAGGGATATGGAAATCCTGATACAGATTTAATGATGAATTGTAGAAAAGTTGCAAATAAAGATATAAAAGTAGCCATAATAACTGATGAATTCCCAGGAAAAGATGGAAAATCTCAGTCATTAGCAGATACTTGTGAAGAAGCAGATGCAATGATTTCTTGTGGTCAGGGAAATGCAGTACTCCATTTTCCTGCTATGGATAGAATAATAGGTATGACTGACTATATAGAAAATCAAATCGGTGGTTGGTCAGGATGTATGAACGAAGATGGAAGTTTTGATGCAGAACTTCAGATAATAATAGCATCTACAATAGCTAATGGTTTCAATAAATTAGCAGCTAGAGGATATTAAAGTAAATTATTCAATTATATAAAAATAGTATTGAGATATTAATTCTACGAAAGGGGATATATCATTATGGCAAAGTATAAAATAGTTCATTATATAAATCAGTTTTTCGCTAATGTAGGTGGAGAGGAATTAGCAGATTATAAGCCTGAGTTAAGAGATGGAGCAGTAGGACCAGGAATTAAACTTGCAGAATTATTAGGAGAAGATTATGAAATAGTTGCAACTATAATTTGTGGAGATAACTATTTTGGAGAAAATCTTGATGAAGCTACAAATACTGTTATTGAAATGGTAAAAAAATGTGCTCCAGATGCAGTTGTAGCAGGTCCAGCATTTAATGCAGGTAGATATGGTGTTGCTTGTGGTACAGCTTGTAAGGCAATAGAAGAAAATTTAAATATACCAACAGTTACAGGAATGTATTTAGAAAATCCTGGAGTAGATATGTTTAGAAAAGATTTGTTAATAGTAGATTCTCCAAACTCAGCAGCAGGTATGAAAAAAGTTCTTCCTAAAATAGCTAATTTAGTTAAGAAATTAGTAGAAAAAGAAGAAATTTTAGGACCAAAAGAAGAAGGATATATAGAAAGAGGAATAAGAGTAAATTACTTTGCAGAAAAAAGAGGTTCTGATAGAGCTATAGATATGTTGCTTAAAAAAATAAATGGAGAAGAATATGTTACAGAATATGAAATGCCAGTATTTGATAGAGTAGAACCTGCAAAACCTCTTAAAGATATAAAAAATGCTACAATAGCAATAGTAACATCTGGTGGTGTAGTACCTACTGGAAATCCAGACCATATAGAATCTTCAAATGCTACTAAATATGGAGAATATAGTATAGCAGGAAAAGATAGTATGAGTTCTGAAGAATTTACAACTATACATGGAGGATACGACAGACAGTTTGTTATGGACAATCCAAACCTTGTAGTTCCTCTAGATGTATTAAGAGAATTAGAAAAAGAAGGTGCGTTTGGAAAACTATATGACACTTTCTTTACAACAACAGGTACAGGAACAGCAACAGGAAGTGCTGCAAAATTTGGAGATGAAATAGGTAAAAAACTTGTAGAAAATGG
Organism: Peptacetobacter sp.; assembly: GCF_029264495.1. GTDB lineage: Bacteria > Bacillota > Clostridia > Peptostreptococcales > Peptostreptococcaceae > Peptacetobacter. The sequence continues at coordinate 246 of NZ_JARIBH010000037.1, read as the reverse complement.
TGTAGATGCAGTTATACTAGTTTCTACATGAGGTACTTGTACTCGTTGCGGTGCAACAATGGTAAAAGGTATAGAAAAATATAAAATACCAGTAGTACATATGGCTACAGTTGTTCCTATATCATTAACAATAGGTGCAAATAGAATAATACCTGGTATTGGTATACCATATCCTCTAGGAGATCCAACTCAAGGAGAAGTTGATTCTAAGAAGATAAGAATGAATATGGTAAAAAGAGCATTAAA
>NZ_JARIBH010000022.1 GCF_029264495.1 Peptacetobacter sp. | reverse complement strand
ATAATAAATTCTCCTACTAATATTTTAGTTATCATTATTAATTATAGAAATTTTTTAGTATATATGCAAGATTTAAAGAGAAAATTGATTTTAAAATTTAAAAGGACTGTATAACACAGTCCTTTTTTGTTAAACAAACATCTGTTGTAGTAGTCCTTTTTTGTATTCGTTTAAAGAGTCTAACTTCTCTTGTTCTTTTTCTATCTTAGAATCTAGCATCTTTAATAACTTACCTATTTTTATTTGTTCTTCTATATTAGGTAAATCAACCTTAAATCTCTTAAAGTCAGCAGTTGTAAAACTTGCTTGATTAACAGCAGGTTTTGTTATTGATCGAATGTAATCATTATATTTTTTTAATTGGAAATAATTGAATATATAATTTACATCTATATCATGTTCAAAGTTTAATCTCATTATATTTGTTGTAAATATAGTATTTCTTTTTAGCTCATCAGTATATATAGAGCACTTTCCAATCTGAGCTAAACTGTTTATAAAATTCACTAATAAATCATTCTCTCTTAAAAAATAATTTTCTAATTTTACACCTTGATCATCTATACTATGCCAGTATTTTATATCCGAAACATCTATTTTTCCATCTATAAGATTATTTGATCTTATTACTGGAATACCAATATCCTTGTTACTTAGTTTTCTTGACAACCCACTTTGCATTAATTTTGTAAAATCTCCAAGTTTCTTTTCTTCCCACTCAGGATAGTCTTTTCCATTATCATCTTTAAATCTTAATTCCTTGCTAAAAATCTTTTGCATTATACCCTTTTTATAATCTTTAAGAGCCTCAACCTTTTCACCTTGCAGAGAAATCTTATCATCAATTAAAGAAAAGAAAGAGGCTATTTTTTCTTGTTCTTCTTTTGAAGGAGTATTAAATGAATAACTAGCATATTCTTGAGAGTTTATACCTGGTTGTCCAGAACGCATAGACATTACCTTAACCCATTTATCATATACCTTAGTTTTAGTTTGTAAGAATATAAATTTAGCATTATTATCATTATTTACATTTGCTCTTATTAAGAATCCTGCAAAATACAATTTTCCATCTTTTTTATCATATAAATAAGTTTTTCCTGTGCTTGCTCCAGTTCTTGCAAATAATATATCATTTTCTTTTACTAAATATTTATCTTCTAATTCTCCTAATGGTGAAACTACATTTGTATTTATATACTTACTCGTAGTTTCATCTATATCTGTTATTCTTATATATTTATTTTCTCCATCAAATTCTGCTGATGCTGAGTTCATACCATACTCAAAGCTATCTGTAACATGTTTTAACGTAGTTTTTTCCCAATCTCCACTAAATTCTTTAAATCTAAGTTTCGGTGTATTACTCATTATATCCACCTCCCCTTAAAGTCCTAACTCTCTTAAATAAACTGCTAACTGTTCATCAATACTAGCAATCTCTTTATCAATATTAGATATTCTTTCACTAACCGCTTGTAAATCTATTGGCTCTTCTTCTTCAAAAGTATCTACATATCTTGGAATGTTTAAGTTATAATCATTTTCTTTTATCTCATCTATGCTTGCCACATAAGAGTATTTATCAATAGTTTCTCTTTTCATATATGTATCAACTATTTTATCTACATTTTCATCTGTTAAATTATTTTGGTTCTTTCCTTTTTCAAATTCATTTGATGCATCTATAAATAGTACATTATCTTTATTATCTCTATTCTTTTTAAACACTAGTATTACTGTTGGAATACTTGTTCCATAGAATATATTTACAGGAAGTCCTATAACAGTATCTAATAGGTTTCTTTTTTCTATTATATATTTTCTTATAATTCCCTCTGCTGCACCTCTAAATAGTACACCATGAGGTAATACTACTGCCATTGTTCCATTATCTTCTAATTGGTATATCATATGTTGTACAAAAGCAAAATCTGCTTTTGATTTTGGAGCAAGTTTTCCATATTCGCTAAATCTTTCATCATCTAAGAATTTATTATCTGCACTCCACTTTGATGAGTATGGTGGATTTGCAACAATGGCTTCAAATTTTTCATCTATATGTTCTGGATGCTCTAGTGTATCATTATTTTTTATATCGAATCTATCATAACTTACATCATGAAGTAGCATATTCATTCTCGCTAGGTTGTATGTTGTAGATGTAAGTTCTTGTCCATAGAATTTTCTAACATTTGCTTCTTTTGATACACGAAGAAGTAGTGAACCTGAACCACAAGTTGGATCGTATACATTTTTTAAATCTTTTTTATTTGCAGTTACAATTTTTGCAAGTATTTTACTTACTTGTTGTGGAGTATAAAATTCTCCTGCTTTTTTACCTGCATTTGCTGCAAATTGTGATATTAGATATTCATATGCATCTCCAAGTACGTCTATTTCTGAATCATCGTGTGAAAAGTCTATATTTGATATATTTCCCATTACTTTTGCTATTAGTTTTGAGCGACTTTTTACATCTTTTCCTAGTTTTGTAGATGTTAAGTCCATATCATCAAATAAATGGTCAAAATCGTCTTGACTATCTGTTCCTAATGTCGATTCTGTTATATTGTTTACTGCACTTTGAAGCATTTCTATATCAAATTTTCCTTCTTCTATTGCTTGAAGTAATGTTGAAAATAGATATTTAGGTTCTACAAAATATCCTATATCTTCAAGTAATTCCTCTTTTAATGCTTCTTTCATTTCTTCATCGTTCCAAGCCTCAATATAATTTATACCATCTTCTGATAATAAATCATTTGCTTTGTTTTCTACTTTTTCGCTAAGATATCTGTAAAATATTAGACCAAGAATATAGTTTTTAAATTCTCCAGCCTCCATATTTCCTCTTAAATCATTAGCTATTGCCCAAAGTTTAGTTTGTAGTTCTCTTTGTTGTTCTTGTTGTTTTTCATTTGTTGACATTTTTTTACTTCCTTTAATTTTTTATTAATTTATATATTAATTTTATTAGTTTATTATATAATTTTTCTGTTATTTTAAAAATAATATTATTAAGCAAATTTTCTTATATGCTCATATATGAAATTTTGAACCTGTTTTGTTGCTTCTTTTGCTTTTAATAATTTAAGTTTTAAATCATTTTTTATATCTGAACGTATTTTTGTTTTATCTATCATTCCAGAATATTCATATTCAGAAATATATTCACATACTTTGTATTTGTTTAATCCTATTTTTTCAGAGAAGTTATATATATCTTCTTCTCTTTTTTCATTTTCAAATTTTTCGTATTCATAGTCTATATCTGCATCTGACTCAAGTTTTGGAACAACTTTATTTAAAAATTCTTTTATTAAATCAATCTTTAGTCTTAAATCTTCATTATCAGCTCTATTAAGTTCAGTTATTATATTTTTTATATCATTATTTCTTTTGTTTTTATCGGTTAAGTCGATATCCCTTATTAAATTCATAATGTAGCCTACATTTATTTTATCGCTGCTCATAAGTTCTATTCCAAAATCTATATCTGATAATATAGAAGTTTTTTCATTTTCTTTTTTTGATTCTTCATATATTCTATAGTATTTACTTCTATAATCTTGATAGCTTTGTTCACTCAATCCTAGTTTTTCTTCATCAAATTCAAATTCAATAAAGGTATTTAGTTTTGTTAAAACTCTTGTAAGTTCTCTAAAAGCTATTATAAATTTCTTTTTATCTTCTTCTGTTTCAAGTTTATCAACATTGTTTGGTGTAGATGCTATTTCTTTTAAATTTTTTAATTTTTTATACCATTGTCTTATGTATTCTTCATAGTCTCCCATAAGAACAGTATCTGTACTATCGGTTTGAGAGAACAATTTTATAGCTTCATCTGTTCTTTTCTTTAAATTTCTATAACAAACTATATTTCCATATGGTTTTGTACTTTCTTCAACTCTATTAGTTCTTGAATATGCTTGTAGTAAATCATGATATTTTAAGTTTTTATCAACATAAAGTGTATTTAATTTTTTACTATCAAATCCTGTTAAGAACATATTTACAACTATTAGTATGTCTATTTTCCCACTTTTTACTTTTTTTGATACATCTGCAAAGTAACTTGAGAATGTATCTGTTGAATAGTTTGTATCAAAGATTGTATTATAATCATTTATAATTTTTTCTAAAGAATCTCTAGAATGTTCATCTTTCCCTTCACTATCTTCATTAGCACCAAATGTATATATTCCTGCTATTTTTAAATCGTGATTTATATTTTTAAATGCTTTGTAGTATTTTATGAGCATTTCTATACTTTGAACAGTAAGTATTGCTGTATATTTTTTATTTCTAGTTTTTGAATTATGTATTTTTATTATATTTTCTGAAACTAATTTTATTCTTTCATCAGCCATAAATACTTCTTCTTTATCTATTGATTTTACTTTTTCATCATCATTTTCATCAAATCCACCATCAAAAGTTTTTATATATTCAACTGAAAATCCAAGTACATTTCCATCTTTTATGGCGTCTTTTATTAAATATGTATGTAAGCATTTTTCAAATAAATCTGCTGTTACTCTATCTTCTTTACTTCTATTTTCGTAAAATCTTGGAGTTCCTGTGAATCCAAAATATTGTGCATTTGTAAAATGTTTGTTTATTTCTTTGTGCATTTTACCAAATTGTGACCTATGACATTCATCTATTATAAATATTACTTTTTCATTTTTATATTGGTCTATTACATCTGCATATTTGATACTTTTTTCAAATGATGATTTTGATATATTTTCAGAGTCTTTTTTATTGGATATTTTTGATTTTTTTATAGCATTTGCCATTTTTTGTATTGTAGTAACTATTAGAGGTTTGTTGATATCATTTATCTGATCTATAAGTTTATCCGTTTTATCTGTAGTATCTACACTATCTGGTTCAAATTTATTAAATTCCGATATTGTTTGAGAATCTAAGTCTTTTCTATCCACCAAGAAAAATACTTTCTTTATATCTTTTTCTTTTGAGAGTATTTGACTTGCTTTGAAAGATGTTAGTGTCTTTCCTGAACCTGTTGTATGCCATATATATCCATTGTTATTTGTTTCTAAAGCTCTTTTTAGAAGTTCTTCTACTGCATATATTTGATATGGTCGCATAACCATAAGTAATTTATCTGTTTCATTTGTTACCATATATCTAGATATGACTTTTGCTAAAAAGGTCGTGTCTAAAAATGTTTCTGTAAATTCTTTTAAATTACTTATTCTGTTATTTTCTTTATCACTCCAGAAAAATGTATAGCTATATAATATTTCTTTATCACTATTTGCAAAGTATTTTGTATCTACTCCATTGCTTATTACAAATATCTGTATGTATCTATACAATCCATGGTATGAGTGTTTTCTGTATCTATTTATTTGATTAAACGCTTCTTTTAAATCAATACCTCTTCTTTTCAATTCTATTTGTACAAGAGGTAATCCATTTATTAGTATTGTTACATCATATCTATTTTTATATTTTCCATTTACTGTTGTTTGGTTTGTAACTTGAAATCTATTTTTATCCCAATTTTTAGTATCTAAAAATTCTATATATACTTCGCTACCATCTTCTCTTTCAAGTATAAATTTATCTCTAAGAATCATAGCACTTTGAAAAATACTCTTTCCTTTTATATGTACCATTATTCTTTCAAATTCTTTATCTGTAAATGGTTCATTGTTTAATTTTTCTTTATTATATTCAAATAGCTCTTTTCTAAAATTATTTTCTAATTCTTCTTCATTAGGTATTTCAACTCTATCAAAATTTTGTGCTTCAAGTTGTTTTATTAGATTTTCCTCTAATTGAGCTTCACTTTGATATCCCATATATCCACCTATTTTTCCCTCTCTATTTTAATTGTATTTAAAAATCTAATTTTATTTACTTTATTTCATAATATTTTTTGTATTTATCTATTTTTGTATCTGTTTATTTTTGTATCTATTTATAATTATATTTTGTCTTTAATTATATTTTGTCTTTATGTATAATTTTAATAATTATAATATATTCCCAATTATCAAATTTTTATACTTTGATTATATTTATATTATAACATTATTTTTTTATATTTTTTACTTATCTTTTGTTTTACAACATATTTAAATATAACAGTTTTACAATATATTTAGATATAAAAAAAGAACCCATAAATTTAAATATTTAAATTCATAGGTTCTTATTAATCTTTTTTTAATTATTATCTAAATGTTATTTCTCCATTTTTTATAGATTCTATAGAAGCAAGAGATTCAACTCTTATTTTATTAGCTTCAAGTATAGGTCTACCTTCTTGATATCCTTTTTCTATTACTATTCCAACTCCTAAAAGTTCTGCACCTGCTTGATCTATAAGGTCTTTTAATCCCATAACAGCTCCACCTTTTGCAAGGAAGTCATCTATCACTATTACTCTTTCACCTTCGTGTAAAAATTCTTTATTTATTCTTACTGTATATTCTTTTCCTTTTGTGTAAGAATATACTACAGTTTCATATACATCATCTTCCATGTTACTTGATGCTGTTTTTTTAGCGAATAATACTGGAACATTTCCAAAGTACTGAGATGCTATAGAAGCTATTGCTATTCCTGATGTTTCTATAGTTATTAGTTTATCTATTGGACCAACATCTTCAAATCTTTTAGCAAATTCTTTACCTATTTCATTAAGAAGATTTACATCTAGCTGATGATTTAAAAATGAACCAACTTGTATTATATCATCTCTTCCTTTTTTAGGTTTTCCATCTGTAAGTATTCTCTGTTTTAATAATTCCATTTTTTTCCTCCTAAATCAAAGTTATTAATTATTTTATTCTATTTATTTAATTGCTTATCTTATATATAATATTTTTTCTTTATTTCAAATATTATATAATGATTATATATTATAGATATATTTTGTTCAATAAATATATTATTATTTATTAAACATTATTCAATATTTATTAAACATTATTCAATATTTATTAAACATTATTCAAATAAATCTATTTCTTTATATTTCTGAAAATTATTATTTATTTTATATTTAAAATATTGACTATATTTCGATTTAATGATAAACTTTAAAATAATATTTAATTTTCACGATTTTATTAAAAGATGCAAGTTTGGCGTATTTCCATACGAGTATCTTTTTTTGACTTATAACAAAATATTTTACATTTATAAATTTATATAAGGAGTGACTTAAGAAATGGCATATTATTTTGAAACACCATCTCATACTTTTAGTGAATATCTATTAGTTCCTGGATATTCTTCATCTAATTGTATCCCAGCTAATGTTAGTTTAAAAACACCATTAGTTAAATTTAGAAAAGGTGAAGAAGAATCACCTATATCAATGAACATACCTATGACTTCTGCTATAATGCAGGCAGTTTCTGATGACAACATGGCAATAGCACTTGCTAAAGAAGGAGGTATCTCTTTCATATATGGTTCTCAGACAATAGAAAATCAGGCTGCTATGGTAGCTAGAGTTAAATCTTATAAAGCAGGATTTGTAGTAAGTGATTCTAACCTTACTCCTGACAGTACATTAGAAGATATACTTGCATTAAAAGAAAAAACTGGACATTCAACTGTTGCTATAACAGATGATGGTTCTGCAAATGGAAAACTTTTAGGTATAGTTGCTAGTCGTGACTATAGAGTAAGTAGAATGTCTTTAGATACAAAAGTATCTGAATTTATGACTCCTCTTGATCAGATAGTTTCTGCTCCAAAAGATGTTACTTTAAAAGAAGCTAACAATATAATATGGGATCATAAATTAAATTCTCTTCCAGTTCTTGATGATAATGGAAACTTATTATACATGGTATTTAGAAAAGATTACTCTTCTCATAAAGAAAATCCTCTTGAATTACTTGATGATTCTAAGAGATATGTTGTTGGTGCTGGTATAAATACTAGAGACTACGCAGAAAGAGTTCCTGCACTTGTTGAAGCTGGTGTAGACGTATTATGTATAGATTCATCTGAAGGTTTCTCTGAATGGCAGAAACTTACTATAGAATGGATAAGAGAACATTACGGTGATACTGTTAAAGTTGGTGCTGGTAATGTTGTTGATGAAGAAGGTTTCAGATTCCTTGCTGAAGCTGGTGCAGACTTTATAAAAATAGGTATCGGTGGTGGTTCTATTTGTATAACAAGAGAACAGAAAGGTATCGGTAGAGGACAGGCTACTTCAGTTATAGAAGTTGCTGCTGCTAGAGATAAATACTTTAAAGAAACTGGTATTTATATACCTATATGCTCTGATGGTGGTATAGTTTATGACCATCACATAACTTTAGCACTTGCTATGGGTTCTGATTTTGTTATGCTTGGTAGATACTTCTCAAGATTTGATGAATCTCCAACAAATAAAGTTAATATAAACGGAAGTTATATGAAAGAATACTGGGGTGAAGGTTCTGCAAGAGCTAGAAACTGGCAGAGATATGACCTTGGTGGAGATAAAAAACTTTCATTTGAAGAAGGTGTAGACTCTTATGTTCCATATGCTGGTTCATTAAAAGATAATGTAAATGCTTCTTTAGCTAAAGTTAGATCTACTATGTGTAACTGTGGTGCTTTAAGCATACCAGAATTACAGCAAAACGCTAAATTAACTCTAGTTTCTGCTACAAGTATAGTAGAAGGTGGAGCACACGACGTTTTACTAAAAGATAATAGAAATTTATAATAAGTAATTGATATATAAAACCCTCAGTTTTCTGAGGGTTTATTTTTTATTTATTTTTATCTATCTATTTTATTCGTTTTTATTTTCGTTATTTTTATTTATTCTATTTACTTATTATTCGTTTTTATTTTTTTTTCACAAAATAAAAAAGCTGTTAGATTAAAATTATTTAATCCAACAGCCTTTATAATTCAGTTTTTATTAAGTGTCTTTATTTATTATGCTATGAATCCAGCTTCTTTAAGATGAGCTGCTGCTTCTTCACCTTTAGCTTCATTAACTAAAACTATTGGTCCAGTACATCCCATTCCACTTTCAGCATATATGCCTTTTTTCCATAATGCTTCAACAGCATCATCAAGTTCCATTATATCTACACCAGCTATCTGATGAGTTACAACTTCTTTGTCTGGCATTTTTACTTCTTCTGCATCACCTTTATCTTCTTTTTTAGCATTTAAAGAAGTTAGTATTGCATCTAATCCAGCATTTTTAGCTGCTTTATATTCATTTCTTGCAACATCACTTACGTTACCAAGAACAGCTTCATATGCATATTTTAATGCATTAGCAACAACAGGAGATCCTGATGCTCTAGAAACTATGAATATTTTTCTATCATAGTCTTCACCAACACCTGGTCCATATCCAAATCCTTGAGATTCGAAATCTCCACCAGTTGTGAATGAAGAGAATACTTTCATTAATAAGTTTCCTGTTAATGTGTCAGTAACCATTACATCTGGAGTACCTGCAAGAAGGTCATTACCTCTCATTACACATCCTCCATCTGCTCTCATTGATTCAGCAAATTCTATTCCGTATCCGTTAGACTGTAATTCTTTTAAGAATTTTTCTACCTGTCTAGCACCATCAACGTTTAATATACCTACTTTAGGATTTTCTATACCTATTGATTTAGCAGTAGATATTCCGTAAACAGCATTTCTTATCATTGCTTCTATTCTGTTTGTTGCACTTGTTCCTGTAGTAGTAGCAAGTATCATTTCTTTACCTCTACCTGGAGTAAGTACTCTACCTACAGTAGAAACACCTATTGGGAAGTTATAGTGCATAGTTACACATGCATCTATGTATTTGCTGTCTAGAAGTTCTTCCATTTTTTTGTGCATTTCAGATTCTTCATTTACTTCAACTACTTCAAGGTCAGTGTCAACTTTTGGTCCTATAAGAACTATATCAAATAATTTTGATTTTGCAAGTTCAGCACCTTTAACTAAGTTTTCTACACCATGTTCACTTCCAAGAGTTGTAAGACCTATTCTAACTTTAGGACCGAAGTCTCCGCTTTCTATTGCATTAGCTACTTCTAGGAATACATCTGCTATTATATTTTTTGATGACATAATCTCACCCCTATTCCTGCACCATATCTAATGCCATTTTTTTCATTGTTTCAGCTATTATTTTTTTGATTTCATCTTTAGAAACACCAGCTGTTTCTTCTTCTACACCGTTATTTCTTTCAACAACTACAGATACACCGTCGAATAAGTTAGTCATTCTTCCTAAGAATAAACTTCCTTTACCAACTATCATAGCTCTGTTTTTGTCACCTTTAGTTAAGTCATCTATCATGAATCCAACATATGGAACTCCTGATGGTATATGACCCTGAGTTGGAGCCCAACCTGGTAAACCATGTTTTGCTATAAAGTTTTTAAGTTCTTTCTTTTCAAGATCTCCACGTTTAACAGCTAAAGCACCTATCATTTTGTAGTTTGCTTCTGGAACATTACCTGCACCAGCTGGTTTAGTTATGTCTGGGTTCTGCATTTCTACTGAGAATACATCAACATCAGTTATTTTTAAGTTACCTTTGTCTAGTCCATCAGCTATTAATGCACCCATAACAGCCTGAGGAGCTGATCCTGTTGCAACTGTGTGGTTTCCAACTAAGTCAGTTCTTATTATTGGGCTTTCTCCATCGTTTTCAGATACTAATACAGCGAATCCTCCAACAACGTCTTCTAATACTGGAAGACCTTTTTTAACGTGGTCTTTAGCATTCATACCTAATTTAGCAGTTGCTCCACCAGCTACTACCATTACGTGTTTATATATACCAGCTTTAACAAGAGCTGCTGCATGTATTAATGCATGAGTAGGTCCAGCACAGAATCCTCTAGTATCTGATCCTGTTGCATTTTCTATTCCAGCCATTTCAGCTATAGATTTTGCGAAGTTTCCTCCACCTCTCTGGTTTATATCTCCACAAGCTTCTTCAGAGCATTCTATAACATATCCGATTTCTTTTCTATCTACTGAAGAATGTCTTAACATATGTAAAGCTGCTAAAACACCTGATGCTTTAACAACTAAGTTTTCAAACATAGTATGAGCATTAAGGTTAACGTCTACATCATGAGCTGCTTTTACGTAACCAACTAATTTACCATCCTGATATAATGCTTCTGCAGCATGAGATGATATTAATGCTTCTGCTTCTGATAAATCGCAAGCTTTTAATTTATCCATGAAAGGAGCTAGTTCTGGGTAGTTAGCTTCTATTTTAGGTTTTACCATTGAAACGAATTCTTCTGATAATTCAACTAGGTCGAATACGTCACATATCTGCATTAAACCTATGAATTCGTCCTGAGGCATTATTTCACCCATTTTACCTTCTCTTGTTCCTTCAACTTTTTGTTCACACCAAGGTAAAGGCATTTCTTCTAATTCTTCTGGTCTATTGTTTCCTATATATACCTGGTTTGGCATATAGTTTACTACATCTTCGTAGCTTCTTATATGGTTTCCTACTTCTTTTAGGAACTCAGAATCTGGATTTGTAGCTCTTTCTACAACACATGTACTACCATTTTGTACTATCATATCTGGTGTATGAACTAGCACATATCCTGCACTTTTAAATACTGGAAAAGTCATTTTTCGGCACCCCCGCGATTTTATTGTTTGTTTATGATAAAAATTTTATTTATAATTAATAAAATTAATTATTTTCAAATTCATTAAAACAGAAATCTCTGTTTATACTTTTGATACAAGTTATATTAACTTGTCTTAATACGTAAATTTTTTGTTTCAATCTATAAATACTTTATTAATCGATCGTAAAAATATATTTTTTATATTTTAATATTATTTAATTGCTTGAATATTATTATAGATTCCGCAGATACTCAAAAGTATCCGCGAAATCTATTATTTTAAAATTTATTATTAGCTTTTATAGACTAGTCTTCAAATACAGTCTGTCCATCAACTTCTACAGTTAATGCTTTTAATGCTTTTTCTACTAATCCTCTTCTTAATGCTTTTTCTTCTTCATGAGTTAAAGCAGGGTTTCCTAAAGGATGAGGTATAGCTATTGTAGGAACTATTCTGTTAGCTCCAACTGTTAAAGATATTGGAACTACTGTACACATGTGTACTACTGGTAGTCCAGCTCTTTCTATTTCTTTTACCATAGTTGCACCGCAACGAGTACAAGTACCTCAAGTAGATGTTAATATAACTGCATCTACACCAGCTTCAACTAATTTTTTAGCGTATTCAGCTGCGAATTTTTTAGAACTTGCAACTGCAGTACCATTACCAACTGTTGTATAGAAGTAGTTGTGTAATTTTCCTATTACGCCTTCTTTTTCAAGATCTCTTAATACGTCTACTGGTAAAACTCTATCAGAGTCTTCATTACAATAAACTGGGTCGAATCCACCATGAGCAGTTTCGTATGTTTCTTCAGTAAGATCCATTACACCGTCTAAGCAGTATTCACCGTATTTAGAAGCTGAAGAAGATTCTATTCTGTCTGGGTTTCCTTTTGGAACTATACCACCAGATGTAACTAATGCTATTGTAGCTTTAGATAAATCTTTTACAGCTGGGTTAGGATCAACTCTATCGAAGTCTGGCATTGGATATTCAGTTACGAATTCTTCGCCTTTTATTTTTTTGATAAGCATGTCAACTGCTCTTTTAGAACCTCTGTCTTCGTGGAAGTAGTTAACTCTTATTCCTCTAGCCATGTAGCCTTCTTCAGCTGGAGAACCTATTTCTTCTCCTTTAGCTAATTTCTGAGCTAATTTAGCCATTTTTGGAAGTGCTTTTCTCATACCTGCTGCAGAATCAGAAGTTTCAACTACATAAACTTCTTTTTTGAACATATCTGCACCTGGGTTTTCTATATACATACCTGTTAAGCATGGTATACCTAAAGCGTCTTTAACAACTTTAGTTATTGTACCTGCTGCAACACCGTATCTACCAGCATTGAATGCAGGACCAGCTATGAATAGATCTGGTTCAAAACCTTTTACCATTTCAAGTACTTCAGCACTTGCTTCATCCATATTTTCACCGAAATAACTATCACCACAAACTACTGTAGCAACTATTTCTATATCTTCACCTAATTTACTATTAAGCTGTTCGCTTATAGGAGGTAAAGTTTCTGCCACATGTGGCTTAGTATCAGCTTTTTCTTCTCCACCGATTCCAGCGAAGAACTGGTTTACATAATGAACTGCTTTTATTGCCATTTCATTGTCCTCCTAGAATTAATTGAATTTACAATATTCGTCTCTTATTTCTTTCATTTCGTCAGCGATTTCATCTACGTCAAGAACCATTTCCATCATTCCAACCTGTTCTTCGTAAACTTCTTCGTCAAATAATTCTTTAACTTCTTCTTCAACAACGTGGTATACTGCTAATCCAAGTTCTACACCTGCTAAAGGTCCAGCAAAAGTTGGGTCTCCTGCTGTTACTGTTTCTGCTGCAAGACCTGCAGCTTCGGCTTCAGCGGCACCTAGTAATATCACAAGATTTTCAGCTCCGAAATTATCAGCAGCTTCTTTTACTCTCTTCTGATTTTCTAAGTCCATAGCCCCAGCAGCTGTTCAGACGAAACATTCTGTTGATGAGAATATAACTTCTGCGCTGTCTACAGTTTTTACACATTCTTCTATTGCAGGTCCTGGTATACCGTCACGGTCACCGATTATTATGACCTTTTTATTTTCAAGTACGCTCATAATAGTCCTCCTAATTATTTTTATATCTTTATTATTTGTATAATTTCTATTTTAGTTTTTAGTATATTTGCATTTTTGTTATGCAATTATTAATTCTATTGGGATATGATTAATATCCTTTTGCAGTTAAATATCCGAAACCAGTTTCGTTTGTAGCACCAGTTATAGCCTGTACTTCAACTTCTATAGTTCCATCTTCTCTTAATGCTCCAGCAGCTCCACCTGCTATAACATCAACAACTTCTATATGTCCTATTACTTTATCTAATTTAGGTAATACAACAACCTGGTTAGCATTTCCTCCAGTTACAACAGCATTTGCTCTAACATCAGCATCTGCTAATGACTGAGATGCACCATCACGTCCAGCGTATTCATCTGTTACTATAACAGTTTTAACTCCCTGCATTTCTATTTTTTTGCAGTTCATTATTAAGTCTGTATCAGGGTTACCGAAACCTTCCTGAGATACTATAACAGCATCTAATCCTAAATATTTACATAATTTAGAAGACCAGTTTGAAGATCTTTCTTTATCAGCTAAGTAAACATTTTCGTTAGTTATTATAACACCCATGAAGTTTATTTCTTTACCATGCTGAGCATATAACTCTTCTATTACACCATTGTTCATATGAACATAACTTGGGTTTTTGTCACATGCAGAAACACAGTTACCACTTACTATAGCAGTATCAAGTACTTCTGTTGGGTAAAGTATTGTTGGAACTATCTGTTTAGCATCTACACCGTATACATATGTATCGTGTAATAGTCCCTGAGTCTGAAGCATGTAAACATATCCAACTTTTGGTAATTCTGGATATTCTGCAGCTTGTTCGAATAAAGGTTTAGTTTCATATACTGATACTTCATCTGGAGTAAGCTCTTTAGCAGCTTTTCCTAAGTAAGCAGCAGCTTTGAATCCTATCATTCTAACAGCTTTTTCATGGTCATGCTGTTTTAATCCATCAACTGGTTCAGCTATAACAACAACGTTGTTTAGTTTAGAGAATGGAGTATATTTAGCTCCTTCACCAGTCATGTCAACTATACCTTCCTGGAAACCAACTATTTTACCAGTTGTAACTACAGCTACACCTTTTAATGCATGAGTTCTACCTTCACCAACAGTATCAACTTTAGATATAATACCTGGGAATACTCCTCCGTTACCTTCTACCTTAACTCTTGGTTCGATAACATCTTTAACTGGTGTTATTCTTATGCTTTCTCCTGGGTGAGCTAATTCTATATCTATTGATTTGATATGTTCATCTCCACCTATTTCTTTTAGCATCTCTTCTTTGTTTACAAATAAAACACCATCTTTAACTTCAGTTTTTTCACCAAACTGAACATCTTTTATAAAGATTTTTCCTAATTCAAGACGCATAATGCACCTCCCATAAATTTTTGTATAAAATTAAACTTTTAAAAATTAAAAGCTAATAATAGGCTCTTAAACGTATTTTTTTATCATAGCTTCTATGTTAGCTATAGTTGCATCATCTTTAGTTACTTCATCTATTTTTTCACCGTCTTTGTAAACAGCTAATGTTGGAAGTCCTAAAACTTTCTGTTTTATAGCAAGTCTTCTTGCTTTTGTTATATCCATTTCACAGAATTTCATTCCTTCTGCGTATTTTTCTGCTAATTCATGTACTTCTGGCATTAAAGCTTTACAAGGTTCGCATCCCTGACTCCAGTAATCTACGAATACATATCCTTCTGCTTCTAATACTTCTGCTTCAAATGTATCTTTTCCTAATGCTATCATTATATTTACCTCCATAATTTATTAATTATATTATCCATAAACTAAATAGCTCTTGGATTATTCTCTTTTTTAATTTTAAATTTATGCTTCTTCAAAATGTTCTTCTATATATTTTTCAGCCTGAGTTGCTGCTATAGCACCATCAGCTGCAGCTGTTACAACCTGTCTTAATTCTTTTCTTCTACAGTCTCCAGCAGCGAATACACCTGGTATGTTAGTTCTCATGCATTCATCTGTTATTAAGTAGTTCTGTTCATCCATATCTAATATACCTTTGTATAGATCTGTCTGAGCTATAACACCTATGAATACGAATAGACCCATTGTTCCATCTTCTTCATCAGCGAAATATTCATGAGTTTC
Source organism: Peptacetobacter sp. (assembly GCF_029264495.1). Classification (GTDB taxonomy): domain Bacteria; phylum Bacillota; class Clostridia; order Peptostreptococcales; family Peptostreptococcaceae; genus Peptacetobacter. The sequence continues at coordinate 33,649 of NZ_JARIBH010000022.1, read as the reverse complement.
ACCAGTAACTTTATTTTTGAATACTATTGATTCTAATATTCCATCACCTTTTATTTCTTCAACTACTGTATCTAGTAAGAATTCTATTTTAGGGTTTCTTCTAGCTTTTTCTTCTATACTTTTTGCACATCTGAAACCTTGTCTTCTGTGAACTACAGTAACTTTTCTAGCGAATTTAGTTAAGTACATAGCTTCTTCTAAAGCACTGTCTCCTCCACCAACTACGAATACTTCGAAATCTTCAAAGAAGTCAGCATCGCAAGTTGCACAGTAAGAAACACCTTTACCTGTGAATTCTGCTTCTCCTGGGCATCCTATTTTTCTTGGGCTAGCACCAGCAGCAACTATAACAGATTTAGCTCTGTATTCTTCTCCACTTTCACCTTTTAATACTTTTATATCTCCTTCAAGTTGAATTTCAACTATAGCGTCTCTTTTTATTTCAGCTCCGAATTCATCACACTGCTGAACCATTCTTGCTGTAAGAGATGGACCACTTGCATTTTCAACTGAACCTGGGTAGTTAGCAACTTCATGAGTTATAACTATCTGTCCACCATTTTTAGTTTTTTCTAATATTAAAGTTTTCATTTTAGCTCTAGCACCATATATTCCAGCTGCTAGACCTGCTGGTCCTCCACCTATTATGACTATGTCATATACATTTTCCATTTTGTCATCCTCCTGATTGAAATATAAATCTTTTATTTTAATTTAAAATTCAAAACTTCTATTGTAAATTATTATTTTGAATAGTAATTACTAGCTTAAATATTTAAAAAATGTTTTCCTAATACTTAAATTTTATAGAAAAGATTTTCCCAAAACTCATATTTTAGTATGAGAAGTTCTTTAGCTATTCTTTTAATATTCATACTGGATTCTAGAAATAGTGTTTGTCATTATATCTAAGTCTATTACTCTGAAATCATCCATTACACTTTCTATCCAGTTCGGAGTTTTTTTATCATTTTGGAATTTTGAAGCTGTATTTATCGCATCTTCTATTAATTCCACTGATTGAAAATCTAAACCTTCACCTTCAGACATTATAACTGTTCTATAAGGAGTTTCATTAGGTTTTACACTCCCATAAAGCGGATGAGAAAGTAATCTACATCCTTTATGAATATGTTTTCTACATTCTTCAAGAACTCCTATATATGATGTTTCTATAAATCTAACATCTTTTTCAGGAAAATTCTCTTTTATTTTAGAATTATTTGTTACTATAAACATATTTACTCTCTCTTTCCTATTAGAAATTTTAAACAAAAAAACAGAGAAAACAAATTCCCGATTTGTTTCCTCTGTCAAAATTCTTCTTCAGAGATCTGTCCACAATATAGTATATTCACCTGAGAATTTCACAGCTATTATTGGGAATAATAACTGCTTGTACCTTCGGTCTCCATTTAAGGAAGTCTCCTATATGCTTCATCCAGAAATATTTATTTTTGCTTGTCTCTATATTTGATAAATTAAGTATATAAATTTTCTATACAAATAGCAAGCCTTTTTTTAAAATTTTTCTATTATTTTTTTAAATATTTTTTCGCTTTTTTTTACTCTTTTTATAAAAGTTAGTTATATACTTAACTTTAGATACTTACATCTTATATTTTTTCTTAAGGTTGTTAGTTATATTTTTTTATTTTTTTATCTTATTTTTATATTTTGTTTAATTAATTATATATATTTGATTTTTGATTTTATAAGCATAGGTTTTCTTTCATTTTCATTTGATATTTTATAGATTTTTTTAATTTCTTGTTTTTTTGTAAGAATTTGTAAGAATATGTATAGTCTATTTTAAACTCCAAGTATAGATTTTTTCTATAATGCTATCTAGACAACCTTTATCAAACGGAGATACTAATTCTCCATCTTTGACAGTTTCTAAAAATGATCTTTTACCTGCATTGGTACAAATTTTTATATAATTTTCCAAAACATTTTCATAATCATCTTCCATTTTATCCCATATTTGTAATGCACATACTTCTGCTAGTGCATAATCTATATAATAAAATGGATTTTTAAATATATGACCTTGTTTAAACCACCATCCTCCATTTTCTAGGAATTTCATTCCATCGTAATTTTTCCAAGGAGTATAAATTTTTTCTAATCTTCTCCATTCTTTTCTTCTTTCGTTGCATGTCATATTAGGGTTTTTATATATAATGTGTTGGAACTCATCCACTATCATACAATAAGGTATTAGCTTTACAATTATTGCCATATGTGTTCTTTTAAATTTATACTCATCTTCTTTAAAAAATAGCTTCATCCATGGCCAAGTTAAAAGTTCCATAGACATCGAATGTATTTCACAACAGTCTAATGTCGGAAAGTTTATTTCTGGCATATCTATATCTCTAGACATATATAATTGGAATCCATGACCTACTTCATGGGTTAGTGTATCAATATCATCAAATGTTTTATTAAAATTGGAAAATACAAAGGGTGCTTTTATTTCTGGTATGTATGTACAATATCCTCCAAAACCTTTAGATTCTTTTGTTTCAAGGTCCATAAATTCATTTTCAACCATAAAATCAAAAAATTCTCCTGTTTCTTTTGATAATTCATGGTACATTTTAGATGCTGCTTTAATAGTTTCATCGTAGTTAGCAACTGGTTCCATATTCCAACCTGGATATTCAATATCATCATCATAGTATTTTAATTCTTGTATTCCAAGTCTATCTTTCTTTTGTTTATTGAATATATTTACCAACGGAATCCATTTTTCTTTTACTTCATTTCTGAATTTTTGTACATCATTTTCATCATATTCTGTTCTTTTCATTCTTAAATATCCAAGTTCAATAAAATTTTCAAATCCCAATTTTTTTGCTATTTTATGTCTAACTTTTACTAATTTATCAAAAACTTCATCAAATTCATCTTCAATCAATTCAAAATATTTATAGAACCGTTCTGAAGATTTTCTTCTTTCTTCTCTATCTTCTGATATCATATACTTATTCATCTGAGATAAGTTGTTATACTTTCCATTATAAAATATTTTTGCCGATGCTAATAATTTTGTGTATTCAGAACAAAGTCTATTTTCTATCTTTAATTCTTCAATTATATCTTCTGAAAATTCCTTTAAACTACATTGTATTAGTTTAAAAAAATGATTCCCATATTTATTTTTTATATCCTCATCAAACCCTGAATTTACAAGAGTTTCATAAAATATTTTATCTGTTTTCTTATACTCTGGTCCATACTCATCCCAATATTTATTTTCATTAACTATATATTCATCACTAGTATTTATACTGTATTTTATAGAAATCAATGTTTTCATACTTTCAACATGATTTCTTATTTTATTTATTTCATTTATATAATTATCAAATTCTTTAAAAGTTTTACAAGCTTTCATTTCTTTTATTATTGATAATATTTTTGTATTGATTTCATTTAAATTTGGTCTTTCATATTTATACTCTGAAAATTTCATTTCAAACCTCCATCAAAATTTTGTAGCTATTAAAAAAGCTACATAGAGATTTACTATGTAGCCTTTATATATTTTATATCATTATATGTTTCTTAGGTTTTTCATGCTTATATCAAGTGCTTTTACAGAGTGTGTAAGTGCTCCTGAAGATACAACATCTACCCCAATCTTTCCTATTTCTTCTATATTATCTAATGTAACATTACCAGAAAATTCTACTATAGCTCTTCCATTTATTATTTCTAAAGCCTTTTTAGCAGTTTCAAGGTCCATATTATCTAACATTATAATATCTGCACCAGCCTCTACAGCTTCTTTAACCATATCTAAAGTTTCTACTTCAACTTCTATTTTAGTTACAAAAGATGCATAATTTTTAGCTGCAGTTATAGCTTCTTTAACACCACCAGCAGCTCCTATGTGGTTATCTTTAAGCATTACAGCATCAGATAAATTCATTCTATGATTGTTTCCTCCACCCATTTTAACTGAATATTTATCTAATATTCTTAGGTTAGGTATAGTTTTTCTACTATCTAAAAGTTTTGTTTTACTTCCTTCTAATTTTTCAACAAATTGGTTTGTCATAGTAGCTATACCACTCATTCTTTGTAAATAGTTTAAAGCTACTCTTTCTCCCATAAGAAGATTTCTAGTGCTTCCTGTTAATTTAGCTAATAGCTGTTTATTTTTTACTTTTTCTCCATCTTTTGCAAAAAATTCTATTTCTACATCTCCAAGTATATCAAAAACTCTTTTATATACTCCAAGTCCCGCTATTACTCCATCTGCTTTACATATAAGATCTACTGTAGATTTTGAATCTTCTTTAACTACAGAATTAGTACTTATATCTTCACTTGGTATATCTTCTATAAGAGCTTCTTTTATCATCTTATCTACAATTAAATAATTCATAATCGAAATCCTCACTAGTTTTTACTATTTCATCAATAACTTTCATTTTATTTTCTTTCATTAATTCTTCTACAGATATTTCTAAATTAGGTATATCTTTAGTTATAAGTTCTGTTTCTTTTATATGTTTATTTATATCTTTAGCTGCTCTTTTTGAGAATACTAAACCTTCTAATAGCGAATTACTTGCCAATCTATTTGCACCATGAACACCTGTGCAGCTTACTTCTCCTACTGCATAAAGATGTTCCATAGTAGTTTTTGAGTTAAGGTCTACATGTATTCCACCCATAAAATAATGTTGAGCAGGAGAAACTTTTATTAATTCTTGTCCTATATTAGTTCCTCTTTCTAAACATCCATTATATATAAATGTAAATCTATTTTTTAGATATTCTTCTCCAAGATGTCTTGCATCTAAATATACATATGGTGTATTATCTTTTTTCATCTGTTCAAAAATAGCATGAGAAACAACATCTCTTGGAAGTAATTCTTCTACAAATCTTTCTCCATCTTTATTTTTAAGTAAAGCACCTTCTCCTCTTAATGATTCTGATATAAGCATTCTTCTTCCATTAGAATTTTCTTCATAAAATGCTGTAGGATGTATCTGTATATAGTTTAAATTTTCTACTTCTACTCCATTTTTTAATGCAATTGCTATTCCATCTCCAGTTAAATGTCTTTGGTTGGTAGAGTTTTTGAATAGTCCTCCTATTCCTCCACTCGCTAAAACTACATCTTTTGCGAATACATGTATTTCTTCATTATCTTTGTATATTTTAGCTCCTATACATTTATTATTATCTGTTATTATATCTAATAGACAAGCATCTTCTATTAATTCTATATTTTTTCTAGTAAGCGCTTCTTTGTAAAGTGTTTTATATACTATTTCTCCTGTATTATCTTTACAGTGAACTATTCTATTTACTCTATGTGCACCTTCTCTTGTGTAATCTATTTTTCCATCTACCATATCAAGTGGCATTTTATACTCTTCAACTATTTGATTTATATTTTCTATAGATTCTTCTGCTAGTATTTGTACTGCTTCTTCTCTATTTTTATATCTACCAGCTTTCATAGTATCTTCAACAAATGGTTTTATATCATCTTCGTTAAGTGCTGTCGATATTCCACCTTGTGCTAGATAAGTATTATTATTATCCATAGTAGATTTTGATATTACTGTTACATTTATTTCTGGATCAAGATTTAAAGCACAGTAAAGACCTGCTACTCCACTACCTACTATTAAAACATCTTTTTGTAAATTCATTTTTTATCCCTCGATTTTTATTCTATTTTTTATTTTTCTGATAATTTATGCATATTTAGTAAAGCATTTAAGGCATTAACTCTAGTATTTTCTTCAACTATAACTTCATTTTCCATATTTAATAATGTATTATAAACACTTTCTAATGTAGTTTTTTTCATATCTTTACATTTTATTACACCTTTTCCACCTGGGAAGTAGAATTTTTTATTTGGGTTTTGTCTTTCTAATTCGTAAAGTATTCCTTCTTCTGTTGCAACTATAAATTCTTGTGCATCATCATTAGTCGCATATTTTATTATACCTGAAGTACTTCCTACAAAATCTCCCATGTCTCTTATTTCTTTTCTACATTCAGGATGCACTAAAATTTTAGCTTCAGGATGTTCTTCTTTTAATTCTAATATTTGTTTTTCATCAACTCTATCATGTATTACACAACATCCATCCCATAGTATAAATTCTTTTTCTGGGAAATGTTCTGCTATGTATCCACCAAGATTTCTATCTGGTAAGAATAATATTTGTTTATTTTCAACATTACCTAATATATTTAATGCACTTGATGATGTTACTGATACATCACAATGAGCTTTAACTTCTGCTGTTGAATTTATATAACATACAGTTAGTGCTTCTGGATATTTTTTCTTCATTTCTACAACAGCTTTTTCACTAGCCATAGCTGCCATTATACATCCAGGATTTTTTGAAGACATTAGAACTGTTTTTTGAGGAGACATTATTTTTGCACTTTCTCCCATAAATTGAACTCCACAGAATACTATAACATCTTCTTTACAATCTCTAGCTATTTCACTTAGATAATATGAGTCACCTACTGCATCTGCTATAGCTTGTATTTCTGCTGGCTGATAAAAATGTGCTAATATTATAGCATTCTTCTCCTTTTTAAGTTCTTCTATCTTAGATACTATATTTTCATTCATTTGATTTATACACCACTTTCTTGTTATTTTTTTATCTAACTTTTTTGATATTTTTATAAAATCTGTTTTAATACCACTTAACCATAATTCAAAAATATTATACCATTATACTCTATTTTCTTCAATGATAAAGAAATTTTTAACATATTGATAATATAGTATAATCTAGAATAAATGTTTTCATATATTCCATTTGTTATTTTTTTGTCATTAGTTTGTTATTAAATTTTCAACTTATTTAATTTATTACTTTTTATATATTTATGAAACTAAAAAATAATTTAAATAATTTTTTCACTAAATATTATTATACTTTTTTATTAATATATTTATACTATTTTTCAAATATACTCCTTGATTTTAAACTACTATCTTTTCTTTATTATAATTCTTTCCTATTTATTTAACTTTAATATTTAAAATCTTTTGTATACTTAACTTGATATTGTTTTTTTATCATTGTATACTATATGAAGAGGAATTTGGTATCTTGTTAAATTTTAATAATTTTATTTTATATTGAAATTATAAATCTTTGGTTGATTCATATATCAGCTTTATTTATTTTATATCAACTTTATTTTTAATTTAACATAAAATACTTTAACCCTCTATAAAACTTTATATTTACGAAGGGGTGTTTTTTATGACAGCATTTTTAATTGGATTAGTAATGCTATTAGTTGGCGGTAGTCTTTATGGCAAATATTGTGAAAACGTATTCGGTCCTGACGACAGACCTACTCCAGCTATAACTCTAGAAGATGGTGTAGATTTCGTTCCTATGAAAAAAATGAAAAATGCACTTATAGAGTTACTTAATATTGCAGGTACTGGCCCTATTCTTGGACCTATTCAAGGAATTTTATTTGGACCTATAGCTTTTATACTTATACCTATAGGTTGTGTTCTTGGTGGTGCTATGCATGACTATATGAGTGGTATGATTTCTCTTAGAGAAAACGGAGAACAGATGCCAGGTATAATAAGAAAGTATTTAGGAAAAGGTGTTTATAATATATACAATGTATTCCTTTGCTTCCTTATGATTTTAGTTGGTGCAGTTTTCATTTATACTCCAGGAGATTTAGTTGTTACTCAGATTTTAAAACAGCAATCAGGTATATCTAATCCTGTTGTTTGGATAGTTTATGGTGCTATATTTGCTTATTATTTAGCAGCAACTTTATTCCCTATTGATAAAATAATAGGTAAAGTTTATCCTATATTTGGTATAGTTCTTTTATTATCAGCTATAGGTGTTGGTATAGGTATATTCGTAAAAGGATACGAATTAACTCCTTTAACATCTGCTAATATGTTTGGTTCTCATCCACAAGGATTACCATTACTTCCAATATTCTTTGTAACAGTTGCTTGTGGTATAGTTTCTGGTTTCCACTCTACTCAGGCTACATTAATAGCTAGATCTGTTACAAGTGAAAAAGAAGGTAGATTTACTTTCTATGATATGATGATTCTTGAAGGTTTAATAGCTATGATATGGTCTGCTGCAGCTATGGGTGTTTATAATATACCAGGACTTGTTGCTCCAGAACAAATTGGTTCTCCAGATGTAATAGGTATAGTTGCTAATGATTTACTTGGTAAAGTTGGTGGACTTATAGCAATAATTGGTGTTATAGTTCTTCCTATAACTTCAGGTGATACAGCTTTAAGATCTGTTCGTCTTATGATTGGTGATGCTCTTCATATAGATCAAACTAAAAAGAAAAATAGATTTACTTTATCAGCTTGTATATTCGTTCCAGTTGCAGCTATATTAGTATTTGCTAAATCAAATGCAGAAGGTTTCAATGTATTATGGAGATATTTCGCATGGGCAAATCAAACTATAGCATGCTTTGCATTTGCTATGATAAGTGTTTACTTATTATCTAATAAGAGAAATTACATTATGTCACTTATTCCAGGTATGTTCTATGTATTTATTATAGTTTCTTATATTTTAAATGCACAGATTGGTTTCAGATTACCAATGAATATATCTTATGCAGGTGGTGTAATATTAGCAATAGTTTATGCTGCTTTAGTTATAAGAACTGGTAAAAATAGACTTAATAATACTAGATTATCTTAATTTAAATTAATAAATATTATAATAAAAAGGACATCTAAAATAAGATGTCCTTTTATTATACATTTAAATTTATTTAAACTCTCTAGCTTCTTCTTCACCTTTTAATACTCTTAGTGCTCCAAAAGCCAACGATTCCATTTCATTTTCACCAGGCATAATTTCCACTTTTGATATAAATTTAATTTTTTTAGTTAATTTTTCTGTAAATTTCTTAGAATGAGCTATTCCACCTGTAATTATAATAGCATCTACTTTACCATCTACTACAGTAGCCATTTCTCCTATAGCCTTTGCCATTTGATAAATCATTGCATCATATATAATTTGAGCATTTTTATCACCATTATCAATCATTTCTTCTACTTTTCTTAAATCATTTGTTTTTAAGTAAGAGTATATTCCACCTTTTCCTCTTATTTTCTTTTTCATATCATATTCAGTAAATTTACTAGAATAACATTCTTCTATCAAAGATATACATGGTACTCTTCCAGATCTATCTGGTGAAAACGGACCTTCATCATCAGAAATCATATCACTCATCTTGCCATGCTCATGAAGATAAACAGTTGCTCCACCACCAATATGTGCAACTATTAAATTTAATTTTTTATAATCAAGATTTTTATCTTTAGCATATTTTAAAGCCATCGCTCTTGTATTAAGTGCATGACCCATACTTTTTCTTTCTATATCTTTTAGACCTGAAATTCTTGCAACATCACTCATTTCGTCAACAGAAATAGAATCATAAATATATGAATCTACATTTATAGAGTCTGCTATTGATTTTGCTATTATCGCACCTAAATTAGATGCATGGTCTAATACAGCTCTATTTTTTAAAGTATCTATCATATAGTCATTTACTTTATAAGCTCCTGATTTTACTGGTGGAAGTGCTCCTCCTCTTCCTACTACAGCATCTAAATTTTCTATTTTTATATTTTTTTCTAAAAGTAATTTTTTTATTGATTCTATTCTCATTTCTAATTGTTCCATATTACTTTTGTATTTTGAAAGTTCTTCTGATGAATATAATATAGATTCGTTCATAATCAATTTTTCATCATCGTAAACTGCAATTTTAGTTGATGTAGAACCTGGATTTATAGCTAAGATTTTAAAAGACATAATCAATTTCCTTTCAGTTAATAAGTTTTATATTTAAATAATAAATCAAGTCTATATTTCACAATTTTCAACTTGTATAATATATTCTCCACACTCAGAACAAACTATTATGCTAACTATGTAACTATCGTCTACTTTTTTAGCCCTACTCAATTTATTAAAAGAATTTCCTGGATAGTTTTTATCTATATCACTTATAATATATTCTCCATTTTTTGTGAAAATATAGAAATGGTATTCATAAAATCCAAAAAATTTCTGTTTTTCTTTTACTCCTGCCATACAATCTGGACAAGCTTCTTGATAATATTCTTTTATAAATTGAACATTTTCAGCTTCTGAGACTAACCTAATAGCTTCTTCAATAGAAAATCCTTTTACTTCTTTTTCCTCATCATTGAAAAATGCACTACATTTTTCTGTATCTAAAATAAATTCTTTTTCTTCACAATTAAATTTGTATTCCATTATTTTCCTCCATAATTTTATTCTATTTCACTTCTAAAATGTACCATCTCTACTAGAGCTTCTCTATATTGAGATTCTTTTATATATCCCAAATCATACATTTTTTTAAGAATAACCTTTTGTCTACTTTTTGCTGCACTGTAATTTCCATAAATTTTAGGATTATTTGTTATTCCAACTAACATTGCTGATTCAGCTAAATTCAAATCTTTTACATTCTTTCCAAAATATAATTCTGATCCTTTTGCTACTCCATAAGCATTTCTTCCAAGATATATATTATTTAAATATGCTTCTAAAATTTCTTCTTTTTTCATAACTTTATTCATTCCAATTGCATTATACATATCTTTTATTTTTCTTTTCATGGATACTTCCGAATTTGTTAAAATATTTTTTGAAAGTTGCATTTCTATAGTACTTCCACCTTGCCTAGAATCTGACAATAAATTGTGTATTGCAGACCTAATTAAAGCTTTTTTATCTACTCCATTGTGTGTATAAAATCTTTCGTCTTCAATCGATACTATTGCATTTCTTAAGTCCTTTGGCATATCTTTAATAGGAACTTCTTTTGATGTTACATATTTTTCATGAATCATTTTTTTAGTTACTTCTGGCATATCTTTTGTAACATATTTAGCATATCCAAATCCAGATATACCAACTATTGTACAAAGTATCAATATAATAGCTATAATATTTTTAGTATATGAAAAAGCTCTATCTTTCCATTCTTTTCTTCTTTTTTTATTCCTATCTCTAGATTTTTTTATTATTTCTTTATCTCTACTCTTTCTTATATCTGATTCAAATTTTATATTTTTATTAGAAGTTGATAGTGAATTTCTATTTCTATTATTAGAAATAGATTGTCTTTGTTGTTTTTTTCTTTCAGATGGGAGTATACTATAATCCTCGTCTTTTATCGAATTTTTATGTTTATTAGTATATTTTTTATTTATTAATTTTGAGTTTTCTTTATTATTAAACTTTCTTTTAAAATCATTATTTGATTTTTTTTCAAAAATAGGTTTTGATTTTGTATTTTCTCGTAACCTTTCTTCATCTCTTGAATTATTAGGTCTTTTTATCCTATTATCAGATGAGACCTTCTTTTTTCTTATCTTGTTACCATCAATATTGTTGACCATTAATCGTCCTCCTAATATCAACTAGATAGTATTCTTAGTATTTACTTATCTATCTTATCTTTTATTTCTAAAAATAATTTAGCTGTAGCCAATGTGTCACTACTTGCTCTATGAGCATCTTTATTTTCTATTCCATAATATTCGCATGCTGTAGCTAATTTTTTATTTTTTGCTTTATATGAACTAACTTTTTTTAATAATTCCATAGTACAAATATAATCATTTATTTCTTCAAGTCCCAATTTTTTTAGGTAGAAATTTAAAAATTTAATGTCAAATTTCGCATTATGTGCAATTATTTTGTTATTTCCTATATATTTTCTAAATCTAGGTAAAACATCTTCTATAGAATCTTCTTTTTTTACCATATCATTTGAGATTCCTGTTAACTCCGTTATAAATGGTGGTATATCTTCTTTAGGTTTTACAAATCTACTATAACTTCTTCCTATTTTCCCATTTTTTATTTCTGTAACACCTATTTCTATAATCTCATTTCCTTCAAATGGATTTAAACCTGTTGTTTCAAGGTCTACAACTATAAAAACTTCATCTAAAAGACTTATCTGTTCCACAATATCACCTCTTTAATAATTATAATTACATATATATAAATTTAACATATTTTTATTTTTTACTTTTTTTATATTCTATTCTTGACTAAATTTTTTGACTAAATTTTTCCATAAAATTATGTCTTACTCCATCTTCTTCCCAACCTAGTATAGAGTCAATATTTACATTTTGTGCTGATTTAAATATAGATTTTTCTACATTTTCAAAGTTATCTGAAAGAGTTGATATTAACTCTTTTATCTCATATCTTTTGTTTCCAGATTTTTTTGCTGTAACAGTACAAGCACAGTCAAGTGGCTCTAAACCAGTATATTTAATAAATCTTTTTATATATTCTTCTCTTATATAATATAGTGGTCTTATTATTTGCATATCTGTATTTTTTGAAGATTGTACTTTTGGAAGCATGGTTTTAAAATTTCCAGAACATAAAATATTCATCATTGTTGTTTCTATTACATCATCGTAATGATGCCCTAAAGCAAGTTTATTACATCCAAGTTCTTCCGCTTTATTATAAAGAGCTCCTCTTCTCATTCTTGCACACATATAACAAGGATTATCTCTAGCTATTTCATCTGTTATTTTAAAAATATTTGATTCAAAAATTTTAATATCTATATTTAGATATTCGCAAATTTCTTCAAGTTTAACTCTTATATCTGGTCTATATCCGGGATCCATTGCTAAAAAAACTATTTCAAAATCTATATTTGAATATTTTTTCAACTCTTGAAACATTTTTGCCATCAATAAACTATCTTTTCCTCCAGATATTGCAATAGCTATTTTATCACCATCGCTAATTAATTTATAATCATTCAACGCTTTTAAAAATTTAGACCATATATGTTTTTTATATCTTTTTACTATGCATCGTTCTATTTCTTCAATCGACTTTTTTTCAATAATTTTGTCATTAGACATGTAATTTCTTTTTCTCCTCTATTTCTATTTTAATAATTTTATTTATACTTTAGACTCATTTTTCTAAAGTTATATTTGAATAATCATCTAATATTGTGAGTTTCCCTTATTAGTTAGAATTCTTTATTATAATATAATACCATAAATTCAATTCTTACGTTATTACTTATAACAAATTTTAATTATTTATAAAAAGGTAGTTAAGCTTACTTAACTACCTTTTTCAACAATTAAAATTTATCTTATTACATTTGTTTCAATTGCAGCTTGTTTTACTGCTTTTGCAACATTTTTCACAACATTTTTATCAAAAGCCATAGGAAGAATATACTCTGTATTTAAATCATTTTCTGATACTGTATTTGCAATTGCATAGGCTGCTGCAACTTTCATTTCTTCATTTATATCTTTAGCTTTTGAATCTAACGCACCTCTAAATATACCTGGAAATGCTAATACATTATTTATTTGATTGGCAAAATCTGATCTTCCTGTTCCTACTATAAAAGCTCCTCCATCTTTTGCTTCATCAGGCATTATTTCTGGTGTAGGATTTGCCATAGCCATTATAATAGGTTCTTTTCCCATAGTTTTTACCATTTCTTTAGTAAGCATTCCTGGTCTTGAAACTCCTATAAAGACATCTTTCCCTTTTATAACATCTTGTAACAATCCTTTTTCTTTGTTTTTATTTGTAAGTTTTGCCATTTTTAATTGTTCTTCGTTTATTCCATCATAATCTTCTGTTATCGCACCAAATTTATCGCAAAGTATTATATTTTTTACATTCATATTTAAAAGCATTTTTGCAATTGCTATCCCAGCAGAACCAGCACCATTTATAACAACTTCGAGATCTTCTATATTTTTATATTTCATTAATTTTGCTGAATTTATAATAGCTGCTGATACAACTATAGCTGTTCCATGCTGATCATCATGAAATACGGGTATATCAAGTTCTTCTTTTAGTCTTCTTTCTATTTCAAAGCATCTAGGTGCAGATATATCTTCTAAATTTATACCACCAAATACAGGAGATATATTTTTGATTGTTTTTACTATATCATCTACATCATTAGTATCTAGACATATTGGAAATGCTTCTACTCCTGCAAATTCTTTGAACAATATTGCCTTTCCTTCCATAACAGGTATACCAGCACTTGCTCCTATATCTCCTAATCCCAAAACTGCACTTCCATCACTTACAATTGCAACCATATTTCCCTTTAATGTATATTTATATACATCTTCAGGATTTTCGTATATTTTCATACATGGTGCAGCAACCCCCGGTGTATAAGCTATAGACAAATCATCTCTATCTTTTACATCTATTTTGCTCGCCATTTGTACTTTTCCTTTATTTTTTTCATGTAACTCTAGTGCTAATGTAGAATAATCTTTTTTCATATTTTTTCTCTCTTTCATAGGTTTTATAATTTTATTTATCGATAAATATTTTTGTTTATTTTAATTCTTTATTGAATTTTTTTAAAAATTATTTTTCTTCAAACTGTTTTCTTCCACTTTCATATATATTATTCCCTTTAGAATCAATAGCAACAGTTAGCTTTAAATTTTCAACTCTTAATCTTCTTACCGCTTCTGCTCCTAAATCTTCATAAGCTATTATATCACATTCTTTTATAGCATCTGATATATATGCTCCTGCTCCACCTATTGCAGCTAAGTATACTGCTCCAAATTCTTTCATTCCTGCTATTACTTTTTCTGATCTTTTTCCTTTTCCTATCATTACTTTAAGTCCTTTTTCAAGTAATGGTATTGTTAGATCATCCATTCTATAACTTGTTGTTGGTCCTGCAGAACCTATTATTTCTCCAGGTTTAGATGGTGTTGGTCCAACATAATAAATTCCTTGACCATCTATATTAAATGGTAAGTCAATACCTTTTTCTATTGAATCTATAAATCTTTTATGTGCTGCATCTCTACCTGTATAAATAATACCGCTTAATTGTACTATTTCTCCTGCTTTCAGATTCAAAATGTCTTCTATTTCTACTATTGGTAATATTAATTTTTTCATAAATATCTTCCCCTTATATTATTACCTTTTTATGTCTAGACGCATGACAATTTATATTTACTGCAACTGGTAATCCTGCTATGTGTGTTGGAAATGTTTCTATATTTATGCCTAAAGATGTTGTACTTCCTCCAAACCCTTGAGGACCTATTCCGAGTTTATTTATTTCTGATAACAATTCTTTTTCTAATTGAGCTATTTTTTTATCTTTGTTATGTACTCCTAATTCCCTACATAGAGCATGCTTTGCTATTTCACAACATTTTTCCATAGTACCCCCTATACCAACTCCTATTATTGTTGGTGGACAAGGATTAGGTCCTGCATTTGAAACTGTTTCTATTATAAAGTTTTTTATTCCTTCTATACCATCTGATGGCTTTAACATCTTTAAAGCACTCATATTTTCACTACCAAAACCTTTTGCAGCAAATTCTATTTCTATTTTATCTCCTTTTATAAAATCATAATGTATTATAGCTGGAGTATTATCATTTGTATTTATTCTATCTATAGGTGAAACTACTGATTTTCTCAAGAAACCTTCTGTATATCCTTTAGATACTCCTTTATTTATAGCTTCTGTTAGTGTATCACCTTCTATTATTACATCTTGCCCTACATTCACAAAAAATACCGCCATTCCAGTATCTTGGCATATCGGAATATTTTTTTCTTCAGCTTTTTCAGTATTTTCTAGTAATATCTTTAAAATATCTTTTCCTATATTATTTTTTTCTATTTCTATATTTTCTTTAATACATTTTTTTATATCATCACCTAAAAATATATTAGCCTCAATACACATATTTTTTACTATATCTGTTATTAATTTTGAATCTATTTTTCTCATATTTATCCCCTTTAAGAAAACTAAAATCTTAACTAAATAAATTTTTTACTTTCTTTTTTTCTTTCTTTTTAAATTATTATTGGCTTTTCTGTTATTAGTATTGTTTTCTTTACTTTTAGACGATTTTCCTCTTTGTTTTTTCCCTCTTGTTTGGACTGATTTATTAGCATTCCTAGAACTATTTTTTCTGTTATTACTTCTTGATTTTGAAGTTTCTTTTTCTTCATAGCTCCAATCACCTTTTCTTGGTTTTATAAGACAATTTTTTCCATATCCAATTAAATCTTCTCTATTCGATTTTACAAGTGCTTCATGTACTAAATCATAATTTTTAGGATTTGAAAATTGTAGTAAAGCTCTTTGCATTGCTTTTTCATGTCTATCTTTTGGTATATATACTGGTTTCATATCTATTGGATTTAATCCTGTATAAAACATCGCTGTTGATAGTGTTCCCGGAGTTGGATAAAAATCTTGTACTTGCTCTGGTTGATAATGTGTATCTCTTAAAAATTCTGCTAATTCTATAGCATCATCTAATTCACATCCTGGATGACTAGACATTAAATATGGTATTAAATATTGCTTTAATCCCAGTTTTTCATTTATATCAAAGAATTTTTTTCTAAAATTATTATATGTTTTTCCTGCTGGTTTTTGCATATAATCTAGTACTCTTTCTGATACGTGTTCAGGTGCAACTTTTAATTGTCCACTTACATGATGTTTTATAAGTTCATTTAAAAATTTATCATTTTTTTCTGCCATTACAAAATCATATCTTATACCAGATCTTACAAATACTTTTTTTACTCCTTCTATACTCCTTACTTTTCTTAGTAAATCTATATAATCACTGTGGTCAGAATTAAGATTTTTACAAGGAGATGGATACAGACATTGTCTATTTTTACAAGTCCCGTGTTTTAATTGTTTCTTACAAGCTGGTTCTCTAAAATCAGCAGTAGGACCTCCAACATCATGTATATATCCTTTAAAATCAGGCATTTTTGTCATTTCTTTTGCTTCATTTATTATCGATTCTTTACTTCTACTTTGAATCATCCTTCCTTGATGGAATGTTATTGCACAGAAAGAACAGCTTCCAAAACAACCTCTGTTACTTACAATACTGAATTTAACTTCATTTATAGCTGGTATTCCTCCATCCTTTTTATATATAGGATGATAATCTTTTTGATATGGTAGTGCATATACTTTATCTAATTCTTCTCTAGTTAAAGGTCTTTCTGGTATATTTTGAACTAGATACTTATCTCCATGTTGTTGTACTATTATTTTACCTCTTATTGGATCTTGTTCTTCGTATTGGACTTTAAATGCTTCTGCATATTTTCTTTTATCTGAAACTGTCTCCTCATGTGAAGGAATTACTATATAATCTCCATATACCTCATCTATTGAATCTGCTAGATAACAAGTTCCGTTTATATGTCTTATGTATTTAGGGTCAAATCCATCATTTAAAGCATCAGCAACTTCAACTATTTGTTTTTCGCTCATTCCATATACTAATAAATCAGCACCACTATCTACTAATATAGAATTTCTCACTCTATCATTCCAATAATCATAATGTGAAAATCTTCTTAAACTAGCTTCTATACCACCGATTACAATTGGTATATCACCATATATTTCTCTTATTTTGTTGCAGTATACTATCACTGCTCTATCTGGTCTTTTGCCCATTTGACCTCCTGGAGAATATAAATCTTTATCTCTTCTCCTTTTACTTACTGAATAATGATTTACCATAGAATCCATATTTCCTGAATTTACTAAAAATCCTAATCTAGGTTTACCAAATTTCATAAAGTCCTCATTACTTTTCCAATTTGGTTGAGATATTATCCCAATTTTATATCCAGCATCCTCTAATACTCTAGATATTATTGCTGTACCAAAACTATGATGATCTACATATGCATCTCCTGTAACAAGTGCAAAATCTACCTCTTCCCAACCTCTTTCTACCATATCCTCTTTACATATCGGTAAAAATTTATTTTCCACTAAATCACCTCCTATTTTTTATCATTTTTTTTCTTTATTTTTACATCTGGAATTTCAATTTCTTCTACATCATCTGGATTTTCAAACCATTCTTTTTCGTTGAAAAAATCTCCTTCTGCTATTTTATTAATATCCATTTTCATATATTTTCCATGTGCTGTAGCGGCAATTTCTCCATTTTCTAATATTATTTCTCCACTACCTTCAAATAACCTTCTATTTTCACTATCTATTCTTCCTATAGCATATATTTTTGCATCTGTTGGAACTGGTTTTTTATATTTTATTTCTAAAGATACTGTTACTCCCCATACTTCTTCATTTCCTATACTAACTGCTCTACCTATAGTTTCATCTAGTATAGCTGCTGATATTCCACCATGTACTCTTCCAGGATAACTTTGATGATATTCTTTTGTATTACAAACACATAATAATTCACCTGTTTCTAATTCATAAAAATCAGATTTTAGCCCAAGATTATTTTCATTTCCACAAACTATACATTGTCTACCTATATTTTGTTTTTTCAATACTTTATATTTCAACAAACTCATCTCCAAATTCATTTTTATATTTATTTAAAATTTAATCATATGGATAGAAATACTCATAGCAATTAATATCACTCCTATTGCTCTTATAATAAATACTATAGTATATTCTAAAATTCCATCACTAAATCTCTTTTTCAGTTTAAAAATCTCTTCAGGATATACAAAAAGTAGTGCCCCTAAAATAGTCATAATAAATGGTATTATTATCATTTCTTTAAAATTCATTATACCCATTTCTCTAGAATGATACATTATAGCAGATTCAATAAATCTATATTCAAATGGAACTTTTTTATCATATTTAAAATTATATTCTAATTCTCCATTTTCTTTTGATATTGATACCGCAGATTTTAATATTTCACTATGTATTTTATCATTCATTACAAATTTTTTACCATTAAATAATTTCATAACTACTGTATTTTTATAGTCATTTGTACTTATGTATTTTGCAACTTGATTATCATTCTTTTTTAGTTGATAATCACTATTGTATCTTCCCGTTAAATATACTTCATCATCATTTAAATCATCTATAACTTTTCTTGTTTCTGTTAATTCATAAAATGTTCCATCTTCACATTTAAACCTAGATGTACTATCTTCAGTTCCTATATATCTATACATTTTATTATCTATAGAAAACGATTCATACATAATATATTCTTTACTAACAAAAAATATATTTAGCATTGTAGATATCACTACAATCATAGAAAAAACTTTTTCTTTTCCTATCCTATTCAAAATTTTTTCAAGCATTATTTCACTCTCGCTTTTATTATTATTTCTTTACAATAACAACTTTAAAATTCTATATTAAAAAATTTTACTATTTCTTCTTCCCAATAATTTATAACTAATCTTTCTGGAAAATCAGCTTTTTTTATTAGTTTTTCACAATTTTCAAAATTTCCTATTGAATAACATATGTGAGAATCTGATCCAAATATAACTCTTGCATTATATTTTTTACAGTATTCAAACATTTTTATGTAATTCTCTTCTGCACCTTTTCTAGAGCTATTTGGATTTAATGAAGAGTTGTTAACTTCTAGTAATATATTTTTCTCAGCTGCTTTTTTCACAACCATTTCATAATCTATCTCATATCTATTATCATCAGGATGACCTATTATTTTTACCTTTGGATTGTCCATTACTTTTAAAAGAGCTCTTGTATTTTCTTCTTTTGTTCCTGGTGCAATACAAGGATTATGAAGACTTGCTATTGCATAATCCAATTTTTTTGATGTGTCTTCATCTAAATCTGTTTTCCCATCAAAATTCAGAATGTTTGCTTCCATTCCTCTTAATATTTTTACATCTCCTACTATTCTAGGTATTACTTTTAGATTATGGAAGAAAAATTCATGAGGTCCACCTGGCATTTTTACTCCATGTTCTGATATTCCTAAATATTTTAAACCTACTAAATTTGCAGTATCAATATTTTCTTTAACTGTACTATATGCATGTCCTGCAAAATTAGTATGAACGTGTAAATCTATTAAAGCTTTTTTCATATCTATCCCCTCCTATTAAAGAAGGCTGCCTATTCCTACAGGAATGTAAAGCAGCCTTGTTTTTACTTCAAATGTAGTATTTCTACATATGATTTAATTTTAATTTGAAATATCTTGAGTTTATTTTAACCCTATTCAGCATCTATATTTTTGAATTTATCTTTGAATAATTCTCCAAGGCTACCTAATGAATCTTCAACTTCAAGATATTCACTTATATCTTCTTCTGGTTCTCTTTCAGCTTCAACTTTAGAAACTTTCATTCTTCTGTTTTTGTAGCTAAATTCAATTATTTTTACTTTTACTTCATCACCTTCATTAACTACATTTTGAACTTTAAGAACTCTATCTTCACTAAGTTCGCTTATTGGTAGATAAGCTTCAACAGCATCTCTTACTTTTACAAAAGCACCTTTATCAATTATTCTTAGAACTTTAACAGTTATTATATCTCCTACTGCTAATTCTTCAGAAGCTATTTTCCAAGGATCATTATTTATGTCTTTTAAAGCTAAAGCAAATTTTCTATTTTCTTCATCTATATTTAGAACATAAACTTCTACTTCTTGACCTTCTTTAACAAAATCCTCTACGTTTTCTACTCTTTCCCAAGAAAGATTGTTTTTATGAACTAATCCTTCTATTCCACCGATATCTACAAATGCTCCATACTGCATTATTTTTGTTACTTTTCCTTCTTTTTTCTGACCTACTTCTAAAGAATCAAACATAGCTTCTTTTTCTGCTTTTATTCTCGCTTTTTCTGCTTCTCTTTCTGCTTTTATTCTTGCATATCTTTCTTCTCTTTCCGCTTTTATTCTTGCGTTTCTTTCTGCTCTTTCTTTATCTAATCTTTCTTGAAGAACTTCTCTTCTAGACGCAACTGCTCTATTTCTTTTTTTATCAAGTTCTTTTATATAAACTTCTAATGTTTTTCCTACATATTCTTTAGTATCTTGAATAAATTTTGTATCAAGCTGTGATATTGGTATAAATAATTCTTGAGTTTTATATGCAGCAAATACACCTCTATCTATTGCTTTTACACCCACTAATGAAAGTATTTCATTATTTTCAAAAGCTCTTTTTAATTCAGCATAATCAGCTTCTTTATCAGCTTTTAATTTTGATATCTGAACAGTTGTATCTTTTATTCTTTTGCTTATTATTACACCTGTTATTTCATCACCTATTTTATAAACATCACTAGCATATTTACCTTTTTCTAAATTTAATTCTGATACTGGTATTATTCCTTCAAAACCTGCACAATCTTCTAATTCTAATTTTATTTCTTCTGTATCTATTGCTATTACTTTCCCAGTTATAGTACTTCCTTCTTTTATTTTTTCCATTTCTTTTGCTTGTAAATCAAGCAGCTCTTGCATATTTAATTCTTCCATCTTGAAACTTCCTTTCAATATTTTTTAATAATTGCTATTATATAATTATACCATTTTTTTATAGTATTCTCCTACTTTTAAATAGTATTTTTTATATTTATTTTTTTAGTAGTTGTCATTTATTTATCTTGCTCTATATTTAATGTTTTTTGATAGAATATATAGAAGCATATTGCTGTAGACATAATTGCCAATATATCTGCTACTGGTTCTGCTAATAATACTGCAAATAATTTATTTTCCATGAACATAGGAAGTATAAATATAAGAGGTATTAATAAAATTATTTTTCTAAGCATTGCAAGTATTAAAGATATTTTCGCTTTTCCAAGTGCTAAGAATGTCTGCTGACAAGCTATCTGCACACCAAAGAATAACATCCCTACAAAGTATATTCTCATAGCCCAACTTGTAAATTGAATCAATTCTGAATTATTATTAAATATTTTTACAAATATTGCTGGAAATGCTAGACAAGCAGATGTTGCTATTACCGTAAATGTCACACAGCTTATTAAACATAATTTAAATGATTTTTTTACTCTATCAAAATTTCTAGCACCATAATTATACGATGTTATCGGCTGTGCACCTTGTGTTATTCCTATAATTGGTAGTGTTATCATCTGCATAATACTACTCATAACAGTCATAGCAGTTACTGCTATATCTCCTCCATACATCCGCAATTTAGTATTTAACGAAATTAAAACTAAACTTTCTGTAGACTGCATTATAAATGGTGACACTCCTAATCCCATCATTTTTCCTAAAATATTTGAATTTATTCTTATATTTTTAAGTCTTATTTTTAATATTGTATTCTTACCTGAAAGGAATTTTAATACCCATATAGCAGAAACCCCTTGAGATATTATAGTGGCTAAAGCTGCACCTTTTACTCCCATGTTCAACCCAAATATAAATATAGGGTCAAGCACTATATTTAAAACAGCACCAATTGTTACAGTTATCATTCCTATTTTTGCAAATCCTTGAGTTGTTATAAATGGATTTAACCCTAATGCAATCATAACAAATATTGTTCCTGCTAAATATATTCTCATATAATCTACTGCATAAGTTATAGTATTATTACTTGCTCCAAATAACCATAAAATTTCTTCTTTATAAATTTGGAATCCAATAGTTATAACTATCGATAAAATAATTAAAGCTGCAACTGCATTACCTATTATCTTTTCAGCTCCATCATTATCTTTTTCTCCCATTTTTATTGCTGCTAATGGGCCTCCACCCATACCTATAAGTGCTGAAAATGCACTTATTAGTGTTATTATAGGAAATGAAAGTCCAACACCAGCCATTGCTACTGCTCCATTTTCCATTCTTCCTATAAACATTCTGTCAACTATATTGTATAAAACATTAACAAGTTGAGCTACTATTGCAGGTGTAGCTAGCTTGAATAATAACTTACCAACGCTACCTGTCTCCAATTCATTTTGACTACTTTTGTTTGTCATTCCATTTTCTCCTTACTACATAATATAAATTTAATTAATCAGAAAATATTTTATTATACACTAAAACAATGTACAGTATATGATAACATATTATAAAATAATATTAAAGTACGTAATCTTTTGAATTAACATAATCAAATAAAGTTATTTCTTTAATTATATTATCTTTATTTTCCAAATTAGATATTGATACTCCGAATAATCTTATCTGTTTATCTATTTTACCTATATGTTTTAATAGTTCATCTGTATAAAATCGTATTTCTTCATAATTTTTTATATATTCTTTAACACTAATACTTCTTGTTATAGTTTTAAAATCTTCAAACTTTATTTTTAAAGTTATTGTTTTTGCATATTTTTCTTCTTTCTGCATTCTATTGCACACTTCTTCACATAAATCATCTAAAATAATTACCGTTTCTGCATCATCTATAAATTTATTTTCCAATAATGTCATTTCAGCACCTATAGATTTTCTTATTCTACTAGGATTTACTTCTCTATTATCTATTCCTCTTGCAAAATTATACAGTTCAAGACCTCTATTTTTAAATATTTTTTCCAATTTATCCAAACTTGTATTTCTAAGATCATACCCATTTTTTATCCCATTATTTATTAAGTGTTTTTCTGTAACTTTCCCAACTCCAAAAAATTTTTTTACTGGCAAAGCATCTAAAAATTTTTGTGATTCTTTTTCTGTTATGACAGTTAACCCATTTGGCTTTCTATAATCTGAAGCTAATTTTGCAATAAACTTATTGTATGATACTCCCGCTGAAGCTGTTATATTTATTTCATTTTTTATATCTTCTTTAATCATTTTCGCTATAATGGTTGCACTTTTTATTCCTTTTTTATTAATTGTAACATCTAAATATGCTTCATCTAATGATAATGGTTCTACTAAATCAGTATATCTATAAAATATTTCTCTTATCTTTTCTGATTCTTTTTTATATATATAAAATCTAGGTTGCACAAATATAGCATATGGACATCTTATATATGCTTCCTTACAAGACATAGCAGAATGTATACCATATTTTCTAGCCTCATATGAACAGGTGGATACTACTCCTCTTCCTTTAGGGGAACCTCCTACTATTAAGGGTTTTCCTTTTAATTTTGGATTATCTCTTTGTTCAATAGATGCATAAAAAGCATCCATATCTATATGAATAATTTTCCTATTTTTCATAATTCTCACCTATATTATCTATAAATTTACATATTAAAATATATCATAATATTTATCTTATTAAAAGTACATCTGTTCGATATTTGATTTTTATGTTTTATTTCATTGAAATCGAATTATTTATAATTATAAAAGCAAACACAAATATAGACTTTAATATAAAAAAGAGCCTCTTAAAGAGACTCTTTTATTAATCTATTTTTATATATAATATAAATTCTGTGATGCAAATTCTGGATCACAAGTTACATCTATACCTATTTTTTTAAGCGTTTGCTCATCATCTTTAGTCATCATAACTGTTGAATGGGCCTGGCATCCTTTTAGTTCAGAAAGTTTTTCAAGAGCATATGATGCACTTGGATTTGTTACTGCACAAATACTTAATGCTTCTAAAACTTCTTGACAACTAAGAGCATTGTTTTTACTTGATAATATTTTTGATTTTAATTCTACTATTGGATCTAGTATTGTTCTTGATATTAAATGCATTTCATCAGGTATATTTCCTAATGATTTTATTGCATTAAGTATTAATGCTGCTGATGCATTCATAAGTTCTGACCCTTTTCCTGTAAGAATTGTACCATCTTCTAGTTCTATAGCCATAACTGGACACATATCATTTTTATCATCTGATTTTTCTTTTAATACTCTACTATATTCTCTAGCAGGATTTACAACTTTTCTATCTTCTGGTTTTAAATCTAATTCTTCCATTATAAATTTCATTCTCTGTAAAGCAGCTTTATCTACTTGTCCTTTTTTATAATCACAAGCAGTATTGAAATATCTTCTTATTATTTCTTCTATAGATGCTTCTCTTACTACTTCATCATCTACTATTCCGAATCCTACTCTATTAACACCCATGTCTGTTGGTGATTGGAACATAGATTCTTTTCCTGTTATTTTTTCTATTATTTTTTTTAATACTGGGAATAACTCTAAATCTCTGTTATAGTTTACAGACATTTCTCCATATTTTTCAAGATGGAATGAATCTATCATATTAACATCTTTTAAATCTACAGTTGCAGCTTCATATGCTATATTTAACGGGTGTTTTAGTGGAACATTCCAAACAGGGAAAGTTTCAAATTTTGAATATCCGACTTCATTTCCTCTTTTATTTTCATGATATAACTGACTTAAACAAGTACCTAGTTTTCCACTATTTGGACCTGGTGCTGTCATAACAACTATTGGCTTTGTAGTTTCTATATATGGATTAGCACCAAATCCTTCTTCGCTTACTATTGTATCAACATCTGAAGGATACCCTTTTGTAGGTGCATGTTTATAAACTTTAATTCCTCTTTTTTCTAATTTATTTATAAATACTGTTGTAGCTGGCTGTCCTTCGTATCTTGTTATTACAACGCTATTTACATCTAAATCATATGATCTTAAATCATCTATTAATCGAAGAACTTCCATATCATAAGTTGTACCAAAGTCTCCTCTTACTTTATTTCTTTCTATATCTCCAGCATAAACACATATAACTACTTCTACTGATTCTTTCATATAGCTTAAAACTTTTATTTTTGCATTTTCATCAAATCCTGGAAGAACTCTTTTTGCATGTAAATCTGCAATTAATTTTCCTCCAAATTCAAGATATAATTTGTCAAAATTATTAACTCTCTCTAATATATATTTAGATTGTTCTTTTAAATATTTCTCATGGTCAAATCCTATTTTCATTTAAAGCACCCCTATCTTTTCAGTTAGATTTTTAGTTCGTACATTTCTACTCAAGTTTATATTATACAATTTAAAAATTTACATTTCAATAATCATTTGTTATTTATAAATACTTTACATATATAATATAGCTTTTTCATAGTCTTCGGATATTGTTTTCTATCTTATTATTATAATATTTTTCTATAATATTTTTTTATCTAATAATTTTATTTTTATTTTTTTCAAATACTTTTAACTTAGTAAAATAACTTATTTATTTGTTTATTTTACTATTAATTTTATAAAAAAAGTATTCTACAATTAGTAAAATACTTTTTAAAATTTTAATTTAATTTTATAAATTTCTTTCTAAGTCAAGTTTTTCATATTCTGAAAGCATTTCATTTGAAAGAACAGTTTTTATTTTAGATTGCGAATTCTTTTTGTCAAATGGAGTTTTTGCTTTTGTCATAGATACAAATTTACCAGCTCCATTTATACAACCACCTTCGCACATCATTCCTTCTATAAAATTGCCACTATATTTATTTACTTTTGAAAGAGTTAACACTTTTTTTGCTTCTTTTCCACCTGAAACTTTTACTGGTTTAAAATCTACATTTACACCTTTATCTGCAATATAATTTTCAATAGCTTTTGTTAAACCACCTGAAGCACCAAATCCTCTTCCAAATATAGATGCTCCATCTTTTTCTTCATTTTGACATTTAGCTAACTCTATTCCAAATCCTTCAAATAATGCCATCATTTCTTCAAAAGTAAGAACATAATCTATTGCACCTTTAACATCTTTTCTTACAGCTTCCCGTTTTTTTGCTGTACAAGGTCCTATAAATACAACTACACTTTCTGGGTCAATATTTTTAATATATCTTCCAGTTGCAATCATAGGAGAAACGGTATGTGATATTTTATCAGACATTTCTGGGAACATAGTTTCAATATATGATAGAAATCCTGGACAACATGAATTTGTCATCATATTATCTCCATCTTCCATTCTTTCTATAAATTCATTCGCTTCATGTACTGTAACAGCATCTGCTCCACAAGCAGCTTCATACATTTCTTTAAAACCTAATGTTTTTATAGCATTTCTTATTTGCCCATATGTTATTATATTTGGCACTTGTCCTGTTATAGCAGGTGCAACTATTGCATAAATATTTTTTTCTTTTTTTTCTAATAATCTAGCTACTGGTGCTATTAAACTTCTATCTGATATAGCTCCAAATGGACAGGCAGACATACATGCACCACAACTTACACATTTTTCTTCATGTATAGTTGCTTTTGATGTTTCTTTATCTATATCTAAAGCTCCAGTTGGACAGACTGATTTACAAGGTCTAATCATTTCTGATATAGCATCATATTGACATGCTTTTTTACATGCTCCACACGCTCTACATTTATCTTGATCTATATATGCTCTTCCATTTATATAAGATATAGCATCAAATTTACAAGCTTCTTTACATCTATGTGCAAGACATCCTCTACAAAGATCTGTAACAGTAAAATCATTTATTGGACAACTGTCACATGCAGCTTCTAATACATATATTATTTGCTCATCATTTTTTATATTTATATTTTCTACATTTACTTTCTTATTCTCACCACTAGGGTTTAAATCTAAAGCAATTCTAGCTCTTTCTGCAATAACTTCTCTTTCCTTATATACACAACATCTATATCTTGCTTTATCACCTTTTATTATCTTGTGAGGTATTTTATCCAATTCCTTTTTTTTAACATTATTTTCTCTTGCTAATTTTACTACTTCTACTAATACTTCATGTTTAAGTTGTTTTAACTGAGTCTCAAATTGAAGCACTGTTATTCACCTCTTTTACTTAATCATAATAATAAATTTCAATATAATAATATATCTAAAATATTTTTTTGTCAAAATATTAAAAATTTTTAATAAAAAAGTATATTTTTTCTATATTTTTTTAAGTTAATTGACTATATTTTCCCCTATCATATAATAATAGATTAAGAAAATGGAATTAAATTTATAAATTATAAGTTTTAAATATAAATTCTTACAAATTTAAATCTCTTGTTAAATATTCATACAATAAAAAAGAATATCCTTTTGGATATCCTTTTTTATATTTTTTATTATTTTATTTCTTTTGCATCATCCATAACTTCTTTTATACCTTTAAATGTTCCAAGTAGACCAACTACATCAGATGGAAGAACTAATTTTGCAGAATCGCTTTGACCTAATTTTTCTAATGCTTCCATAGATTTTAATGCTAGCATATTTTCATCTATATTTGCTTCTTTCATAGCTTTAAATACAAGTGCTAAACCTTCTGCTGTTGCTTCTTGGCTTCTTCTTATCATTTCTGCTTCACCTGTAGCTTTTGCTATAGCTGTCTCTTTTATCGCTTCTGCTTCACCTTCTGCTACTAATATTGCTGATTGTTTTTTACCTTCTGCCTCTCTAATCATAGCTTCTTTTTTAGCTTCTGCTCTAAGTATTGCTGATTGTTTTTCTCCTTCTGCTTGAAGTATAGATGCAGATTTATTTCCTTCTGCTTGAAGTATTGCCTCTCTTCTTTCACGTTCAGCTCTCATCTGTTTTTCCATAGCAACTTGTATATCTTGAGGTGGCATTATGTTTTTAAGCTCTACTCTATTTACTTTTATTCCCCATTTATCAGTTGCTTCATCTAGAATTGTTCTCATTTTTGCATTTATTATATCTCTAGATGTAAGTGTTTCATCTAAATCTAATTCACCTATTATATTTCTTAATGTTGTGGCTGTTAAATTTTCTATTGCTGAAATAGGATTTGCTATTTCAAATACATATTTAACAGGATCTGTTACTTTATAATAAACTACTGTATCTATCTGCATAGTTACATTATCTTTTGTTATAACAGGCTGTGGTGGGAAATCTACAACTAGTTCTCTAAGATCTATAATATATGCCATTTTATCTATAAATGGTACTAAAAAATGTACTCCTGTCTTTGCTTCTTTTTTAAATTTACCAAGTCTCATAATTATACCGACTTTTGATTGTTTTATAACTTTTACACAAGATAATGCTATAAACACTACTACTAATATAAGTACTATGTTTAAAATTGTTTTTACTACTGTTAACATAATAAACCTCCTTGTATTTAAATAGTTTTTATTTTAAAACCAAATTTTTATTTAATATTTCAAATTTGATTTTTTTAATAAATTTAAATTTACTTATATATTACTTCTTTGTACTACTAATTTAACTCCGTCTATTTTTAAAACTTTAACTTTTTCTCCTTTTTTAATTACAATATCATCTTCTGATACAGCTGTCCATCTTTCTCCTTCTAAATTTACTATACCATATTTTATATTTGATACTTCTTCTTCTACTATCCCATATTTACCTATAAGGGCATCTATATTTGTATTAGATACATATTCTTCATCTTTTTTCACTAATTTTTTTGTTACTATGAATAACATTAAACTAGAACTCACTCCAAATATTAATAATTGTAATGGTATACTCTCTATGTATGTTGTTAAAAACATAGTCAATAATGCTCCAATACTAAACCATATCAGCGTTAACCCTGCTGTAAACAACTCTCCTATACCAAATATTACTGCTATTGCTAGCCATAATAACTTTATGTTTATTCCTAATATCATATATAACCCTCCTCTCTTATTTAATTCATTTTTTTTATTATATTACATAATTTATATTAAATGTTTACAAAAAAGTATCAAATTTTTCAAAATTTTTAAATATTATTATTTGAATTTATCTTTATTTTATATCTTATTATTTTATTTATTTTTATATTTATTTCTAGTATTCTTTATTTTCAAATTTTTTCATTATATACGGAATCTTATCTATAATATCTGTTGCATTTACTGTATATTTATCTTTAGCAATTATATCCCCTGTATATCCATGTAAATATGCTCCCACTACAGCTGAATCAAATAAAGATATTCCTTGTCCAACAAGTGAAGTTATAATTCCTGTAAGACAATCTCCCATTCCACCATTTGCCATAGCACTATTTCCAGTACTATTTATATATGTTGTATATCCATCAGTTATAACAGTTCTATTTCCTTTTAATAATATTATTGATTTTAAACTTCTAGCTGCTTCTTTTGCTGCATCTATTCTATTGTTATTTATATATTCAATAGAATACCCTGTTATTCTAGCTAATTCAACTGGATGTGGCGTTATAAGTTTTTCAATATTTTTGTTTTTTAAAATTTCTTTATTATTTTTTAAGCAATTTATTCCATCTGCATCTATAATAACAGGACAATTAGCATTATTTAATATATACTCTACTATATTTAATGTTTTACTATTATCGCCCATTCCAGGACCAATTCCTATTGCATTACTATTTTTTATTAATTTATCTATTCTTTCTTTTTCTGAATAATTAACTGTCATAGCTTCTGTTAAAACAGTACACAATTTTTCTTGCACATCAAAATCACTAATTAATGTAACAAGACCACTTCCTGTTTTAACAGCTGATTCTGTAGCTATTTTAGCCGCCCCATAAAATCCTTTACTTCCAGCGATTATACTAACTTTTCCAAAACTTCCTTTATGAGCATTTCTTTCTTTAGGTCTTATATATTTATAAATTTCATTTTTATCAACTATATATTCACCATTGTGAAATTTATTTTTAATAAACTCTGGTACACCAATTTCTTCAATAACAACCTCTCCTGTATAACTATCTGCTATATATTCTAAAAATCCTCTTTTAAAAAATTCAAAACTTATCGTTCTATCTGCTTTTACAGATATTCCTTTTACTTTTCCATTATCACTATCAAGTCCTGATGGTACATCTATAGAATATATTTTTTTTGCAAATTTATTCATACATTCTATTATACTGTAAAATACACCTACTATATCTCTTTTTAATCCTGTTCCAAAAATAGCATCTACACAAGAATCTGTTTTTTCTAGTGAATGTATAAGTAATTCTTTATTATCTTCATTCAAAAATACTGGTTTTAATCCCATATTTTCTAAAATTTTTAAATTAATTGAGGAACATTCTGTCAATTTTTCTTTTTTCCCAACTAAAAAAATATCTACTTTTTTCCCTAATATAGATAGTTTTCTAGCTATTCCTAAACCATCTCCTCCATTATTTCCAGTTCCACATACTATAGTATATGAATAATTTTTTTCTGTATCTAGATTTTTCATAGCTGCATTTACAGCATTTTCCATCATTACAATTAATGGAATTTCAAGTTCATTTACACAAGCTTCATCTATATTTTTAGTAAGATTAGAAGTTCCTACTAACATTATAAACACCTTCCTTTTAAAATTTTTAAGTTATTTTTAAAATAAATATTTTTTATAATAAATAATTATTTTTACAATACTTTAATTTTTTTATTTTATTAAAATTTTTATAAATATTAGTCTGTCATTTTAACGTGTTCAGTTCGACACTATTGTATATATATTCTAAGTCCATAATTTTACTTTTACTTATTATTTCGTATTCAAATACATTATAATCACCTGACTTTCTATAGATATATAATAACATATTTTATTAAAAAATTTATTTAAAATAAAAGTATATCCCTCACGATGAATAGTCACTAAAGTTTATACTCTTCAGAACTTACCTAATGATTATAGATCTGATTATAGATTTTTAGTACTTAAGATTTAAACTTATATGCTCTGCTATTTTAAAGTATTCTTTATTTTTTAATAATATCAAATTTAATTAATTTTTAGAAAATTTTATTTTTTTTATTGACATTTCAAAATTACTTAGTTAGAATAATAGACATAGCAAAAATAAATTTTTTAACGATTATAAATTTTAAGATAAGGAGAGTATATGTTATGAAAACTTTAGTAAATAAACAAAGACGATTTTATTATAGCCACTATTAGATCGGTTTGTATCGATTCAAAACGAATAGGTACAGGCCGTTAGGATTTTACGACTGTATCTATGATGGCTTAAGTTTTGAATTGTTTATTTTGTAAAGTTTTTATAAAATATCTCAGCCACATAGATAAATGCTATGTGGCTTTTTTATTATCAAAAATATAATGGCCACATAGGTAAATTCTATGTGGCTTTTATTTTACAAATTTATGAATTTATCTTAAAACAAAAGGAGTGTTTATTTTATGATTTCAGTAATTACACAAAGTTTAATTTTAGCTATTATGGCTATTGGGGTATACATTACCTTTAAAATATTAGATTTTCCAGATATGACAGCTGATGGAAGTTACACTATGGGAGCTGCTATTTCTGCATCATCTTTAGTTTGGGGATTAAATCCAATAGTAGGTATTTTATTATCTATAGTTGGTGGTGCTATTGCAGGTATGATAACAGGGCTGCTTCATATAAAATTTAAAATATCTAATTTACTTTCTGGTATTCTTACAATGGGTATGCTTTACTCTATAAATCTTAGAATAATGGGAAAATCAAATATACCTTTATTCACATATCCAAACTTATTTAAAGGAAACATACCACCAATATTAATTGCATTTATATTTGTAATTCTAGTAAAAATACTACTTGATTTATTTTTAAAAACAGGTATTGGATACACTTTAAAAGGCGTTGGAGATAATGAGCAAATGATCAAATCTCTTGGTATAAATATAGGAAATATAAAAATTTTAGGACTTATGATATCAAATTCTTTAATAGCACTATCAGGAGCTTTAATGGCTCAATTCCAAGGATTTGCAGATATAACAATGGGAATAGGTACTTTAGTTTTAGGAATAGCATCTATTATTATTGGACTTACTATATTTAAAAAAGTTCATATTATAAAAAATACTACTGCTATCCTTGTTGGAGCTTTTATATATCAATTTACTATCTACTTTGCTTTGAATTTAGGAATGCTATCTACAGATTTAAAACTTATAAGTTCTCTTGTAATAGTTGGTTTCTTAGCAGTTAGTAATTTAAAATTAAAGAAAAATTCGTAATTTTTATCTATATTTCAATATAATTTAAAAGGAGTGATTTAAAATGCTACAATTAAAAAAAATAACTAAAACTTTTACAAATCCATGCGGTGATGACAATACTGTCTTAAATAAATTTTCAATAGATATCCCAGATGGCGAATTTGTTTGTATTGTTGGAAGCAATGGTACAGGAAAGTCAACTTTATTAAATATAATTTCTGGTTTATTAAAAGAAACATCTGGACAAATTTTATTAGACGGAACAGATATAAGTAATTTACCTGAGCATAAAAAAACTCAAGTTATCAGTAGAGTTTTTCAAAATCCAAGTTTAGGTACTTGCCCATCTATGACTGTAAGAGAAAATCTTTCTCTAGCTTTAAATAAAGGTAAATTATTAAACTTAAAAAAATGTATAAGACATACTGATGAAGATTTAGAAAATTTATTAGATGGCATTTCTCTTGATTTAAAAAAATTTTTAAATACTCAAGTAGGATTTTTATCTGGTGGACAAAGACAATCTCTATCTCTTATAATGTCTTGTCTTGCTAATCCAAAAGTTTTATTATTGGATGAACATACTGCTGCTTTAGATCCTAAAACATCTAATGAAGTAATCGCTTTAACAGATAAAATAGTAAGAGAAAAAAATATAACTACTCTTATGGTTACTCATAATTTAAAACATGCTATAGAATACGGTGACCGCCTTGTAATGCTTCATAAAGGAGAAATTGTAATGGATATAAATGGCGAAAAGAAAAAAGAAATGACTGTAGAAGATATACTAGAAAAATTCGA
>NZ_JARIBH010000056.1 GCF_029264495.1 Peptacetobacter sp. | reverse complement strand
TTTATCCATCAAGTAAATTATGTAATAAATGTGGAAAAATCAAAAAAGATTTAAAACTATCTGATAGAATCTACAAATGTGAATGTGGATACAAAGAAGATAGAGATTTAAATGCAAGTTTTAATTTAAGAGATGCAAAAACTTACAAAATTGCATAATAAAAGCAAATGTAAGTATGTACCGATGGCTAGTCGGGAATTTACGACTGTGGACTATCCAAGAACTTGTTAGTAGGTATAATTTATGATTAACCAAAAGCAGATAGGTTGAAACAGTAAAAATCTCGATATGGATATGTTTGTCCATATTTTGAGTAGCAGGCAATATATGAGATTAAAAGATAAAGTAGTAATTATAACAGCATCTACAAGAGGAATAGGACTTGCTTGTGTAGAAAGATGTGCAAGAGAAGGTGCTATTGTTTATATGGCGGCTAGAAATCTTGAGAGAGCTAAAAATGTTGCAGATAGATTAAATGCAGAAGGTTGTAATGTAAAGTTTGTATACAATAATGCTTCTGAAAAAGAAACATATAAAGCTATGATTGAAGAAGTATTTGAAAAAGAGGGAAAAATTGATGTACTTATAAATAATTTTGGAACATCTGATCCTCAAAAAGATTTAGATATTAAATCAACAGAATATGATACATTTATTAATACTGTAGATATAAATATTTCTAGTGTATTTTTAACATCTCAAGCTGTTATACCATATATGGCAAAAAGTGGTGGTGGAAGTATAATAAATATTTCTTCAGTAGGAGGTATACGTCCTGATATATCTCAAATCGCTTATGGAACAAGTAAAGCAGCTATAAATTATTTAACTAAGATAATAGCTACTCAAGCAGCAAGAGATAATATAAGATGTAATGCTGTTTTACCAGGAATGACAGCAACAGATGCAGTAAAAGATAAATTAAGTGATGAATTTAAAGAATTCTTCTTAAAACACACACCTATAAAAAGAATGGGACTTCCAGAAGAAATAGCTGGAACAGTATTGTATTTTGCAAGCGATGATTCTGCATATACAACAGGTCAGATAGTCGATGTATCAGGTGGATTTGGTATGCCAACACCTTTATACGGAGATATGATAGATATGAAAAGTAGAAGATAGATGATTTTAAAGACACTTAGTATATACTGAGTGTCTTATATTTTTTAAAAATAAAAAATTAAATTAAAAAAATTAAACTATAGAAACGAATAATTATAGGAGGAAATAATTATGAGAGAGATTTTAACAAAAAGATTATATAGACATTTTAAAGGTAACTTTTATTATGTGCATGATATCGCAACTCATACTGAAACAGGAGAAGAACTAGTGGTTTATCAGGCTTTATATGGTGATAACGGAATATTTGTTAGACCTTTAGAAATGTTTATAGAAGAAGTTGAGCTAAATAGGGAGGATAATGTTACTAATCAGAAATATAGATTTGAACTTTATGAGAAATAAAATAATTTAAAATATATATTAGATTTCTTACAATAAAAATAATTTAATTAAAATATTGCGAAAGTATTATAACAAATGATATACTGTATATTAAGGGTGTATTAATATATTTTGAAAAATTAAATAAATTAAATGCTATGATATTTAAGATATTATATATATTGTCGTTTTATTAGATGATAATATGCTTTATATATTATAAAAGTCAAAAAGGAGGGAGAAAATGACATTAGTATATTTAAGTATTTTTATTATTGTATTATATAATATAAAAATATTAAGCTTTAATGATTACAATGAAAATCCACTCAGTATGAGTAATGGAAATGCTATAAAGGGTTTGGCAGCAATACTTATAGTGTTACATCATATATCACAAAGAATAGAAAATCCAGGTAAATTATTATTCTTTAGATATATAGGTTATTTACAAGTAGCAATATTCTTATTCTTTTCAGGATATGGATTGATGAAAAGTTATAAATCTAAAAAAGGTTATTTAGAAGGTTTTTGGAAAAAAAGAATTCCTAAAATAGTGATACCTTTTATATTAGCTAATATATTATTTTTAGCAGTATATAGATTGGTATTACATACTAAATTTTCTATGTATGAAATAATTACTTGTACACTAGGATTAAGATTGATTGATGGTTTCAAATGGTATGTGATAGCTATAATTGTATTGTATGTAGGATTTTATTTAACGTTTAAATATTTAAAAGAAAATCTATCTATATTTGGAATTTTTTTGGTAGTTACAAGTTATAATTATATCTGCTTTAAACTAGGGCAAGGTGAATGGTGGTATAATGCTACATATTGTTTTTTAATAGGAATTATATTTGCTAATTATGAAAAATATTTAATAAATATTATAAGAAAATATTATCTTATAGTAACAACAATATTATTGACTTCTTTTATATATACATTTATATCAAATATACACAAATCAAATATTTATATGGCTATGATAAGTTCAATATTATTTGTATTAGTTTGTCCATGTATATTAATGAAATGCGAATTAAATAGTAGAATACTAAAATTCTTGGGAGGAATATCTTATGAAATATATTTAGTTCATAGGATGTTTTTAGATATACTTATGGGAATGAGTAATAAGTATCTTTATCTATTAATTTGTATTTCAATGTCTATATTACTAGCATATTTATTTAGTATTTTTTCAAAGAAAATTGTCAATACATATATATTCTTAATTAATTCAAATAGAATTAAAACCTACGATACAGAGATAAATAATTAAAAATATTAAAATAAGAAATCTCCAGTTCTTCTGGAGATTTTTTTATATAGCCATAAATTTATATGAATGTAGTCATAATTTTATGTGACTTTATACAAAATAAAAAACCTCAATTTTGCACATAGATTTTGTAGTAACAAAAATGATATCTATAAAATAAGCTATTAAAATGTAATTTTAAACATATAATATAAATTTAAATATATTAAAAATACAGATATTAATTTGGAGGTAAATATAATGGCAAAATATAGAGCAGTACAGACTATTTTTTGGAATGATTCTAAAGTGATTGAGGATATGACACCTGATGATAAGTTATTTTATTTATATCTTTTGACAAATCCAAGTACAAAACAGATTGGAATTTACCAAATAACAAGAAAACAAATGTCTTTTGAATTAGGGTTTAGTATAGAAGTAATAAATACATTAATGAATAGATTTGAAAATAATTTAAATTTAATAAAATATGATGAAAATACTAGAGAAATTTGTATAAAAAATTGGGGAAAATATAACTTAAATAATGGTGGAAAACCTGTAGAGGATTGTATAAGAAAAGAATTAAAAGAAATAAAAAACGTTGATTTTATAAAAATTATATATAAAAAAATAGAAAATGAAAAAATAAAATCTATTTTTAATGAATTTTTAAAAAGTAAGGAAGATGATGATATTATAGATAATATTGATATGAACAATAGTGTAAACAGTTATAATAACGATGAATATATGAATGATAGTGTAAGCAATTATGATAGCAATAAACATATGAACGATAAAGTAAGCAATTATGATAGCAATAAACATATGAACGATAAAGTAAGTGATTATGATAGCAATAAATATATGAATGATAATAGTTATGCCTGTTGTACGAATCGTAATACGAAAGGTGTACAAAAAGAAACAGAAAAAGAAGAAGAAAAACATCAACAATATATATTTAATAAGAACGATGCTGAAAATATTTTGAAAATCTCTTTTGATAATATTTCAAATAGTGATGTAAATAGTATTTTAAATGTTCTTAATGAAAAAGGAAGAGGTGTAGAGTATTTAAAAGAGAAAATAAGTATTGTAAAAGAGAAAAGGAATGTCAATAATATTATTGGTTATCTTATAAATGCTATTTTAAATGATTATAAAAATGTTAGTAGAAATAGTTTTAAGAATTTTGATGAAAATTTTTGTGATTATACTAATGAATATATTTTGGAAATGAATAGGAAAAAATATGAGTAGAAAATAATAAGAAATTCATTATATAATATCTATCTAATAAAATAATATTGACTTAGTTATATTTAAGGTGCTACAATATAACTAAGTTATATTTGGAGGTAATGAAATAGATTATGGCAAATGGAGATTATGAAGTAACACATAATAGAATCCTTAATAGTGGTAAAAAAATTTTTAAAGATCAAGGATTTGAAAAAGCTAATTTAAGAGCTATCTGTAAAGAATCAGGTGTTACTACAGGTGCTTTTTATGGACACTTTGATGATAAAGAGGCTCTTTTTTCTGAATTAGTAGAACCAATTGTAAGTCAAATAAAAAAATATTATAAAATGTATGAGGATAAAAGTTTTGATATATATATAAGAGAAACTCCTATTACAAAAGATACCATTAATAAAATTTTAGAATCGAAGTCAAAAGGTGCTATTGAAATGGTTTTATACTTTTTTGAAAATAAGGAAATATTTGAATTACTGATATTTGGTTCTTATGGCACAAAATATAGTAATTTTTTAGATGAGATTGTTGAGATAGAAGATAAAAATCATTTAAAAATATTAAGTTTGATTTATGGAGAGAATCAAGTTAAAAATATAATAACTGATATGGGAATTCATTTAATAAATCATGCGTATTATTATGCTTTATCAGAAGTTGCAGTACATTCTGAAAGTAGAGAAGAAGCAAGATTAAATGCAGAATTAATTACAAAATTCTTTAATGAAGGATGGGGGAAAATAAGAGGTTTATAGAAAAATATTTTTTTTATCTCAAATATAACTTAGTTATATTTAATTAAAATAGATAAAACTACAATACTATTCTGTTTAAATAACAGAAAATATTATAAATCATAAGGAGGAGAAAAAATGAATTTAAAAAGTATTGTTAAAATAGCAGTTTTTTCTGTTATTGGATTTTTATTGACAATGGGATTAGGTTTTTTGACAGGAGCTTTTGGTATGATTCCTAGTCTATATCTATCATCAGCACTACCAACAATAATAGTTGCTCCAGTATTTGTTATAATGTGCAAACAAGTTGCTGAGAGAGGAACAGCATTTTTATATTTCTTATTCTTAGGCATATTTTATTCTTTTATGGGAATGTGGCCAGTAATTATAATTTGTATAATAGCTGGTATATTAGCAGAATTTATAATTGCTAAAAAAGAAAATTATTTAAATAAGAATGTAAAAATAGGTTTTGCTTTTGGAGCAGGTATGTTTGTATACTCACTCCATGCTATGTATTTTATATTTATATTTGGAGTGGAAGGACTTACAAAACAATTTCCAACGATGTTTACACAAGATTATGCAAGATTTTTATATAATTTTTATACCCCTAAAAATATTTCAATATGCTTAGTAATTGCAATTGTGGCATCAATAATAGGTGCGTATTTTGGAATATATATTTATGAAAAATTTTTTAGTAATAGGAAGAAAAAAAGTGTTTTGTAGAAAAAATATTAAAGATAGATATCAATTAATGGAAAAAATTAATCCAATTACTATAGTTATATTGATTTTATTGACTTCAATAAATATAACAATAGGTGGAAAGGAACAATATTTAATATCACTTAGTTTTACATTAATCTTGCTTTTTTCTATATCTTTTGATGAATCAATTTATACAATGTTAACTTTATTTATATTATGGACTTTAATGTATTTTTTAAAAAAACATTTAGGGAATATATTTATAGGTTCAATTTATACAATGATACTCATAGTTATAAAATTTTCACCTATTTTCATTTTAGGAAAAATATTATCATTATATAGTTCTTCTTATTTAATATCATCATTTAGAAAGTTAAAGATTAATCAAACTATAAGTATAGGCATAACAATTTTTTTTAGATTTATTCCAGAAATATATTTAAAACTAAAAGAGATTAATATGGGTATGAAAATAAGAGGATTTAAATTAAATATATTTAAACCAATAAAATCATTTGAATTATATTTTATACCATTAATATATAAATGTATCGATATAAGTGATACATTAACATGCTCTATAATATCTAAAGGAATAGAATATGATTGTAAAAAAACTAATTTTCATGATGTAAGGTTTACTTATATTGATATTATTATTTTAACAATTGAAATAGTTCTGATTGGAGTGAGTTTATGGAGAATATAGTAGAAGCCGATATAAAAACTTTTTCGTACGGAGAAGATTTAATATTAAAAAACTTAAAAATATCTATAAAAAAGGGAGAAACTATTGTACTAACAGGTTCTTCTGGCTGTGGTAAAACAACTATTTTAAGGCTTTTAAATGGATTAATTCCTTCTTTTTATGGTGGAAATTTAAATGGAAATATCAATTTATTAGGGAAAGATATATCATCCTATAAAAAAGGTGAACTTGCAAAATATATTGGAAACGTATTTCAAAATCCAAAAGATCAATTTTTTTGTGATATTGTTGAAGATGAGATTGCCTTTGTTGGAGAAAATTTAGGTTTAGATGAAGAAATTTTGAAAAGAAAAGTTGAAGAAGTTATGAATTTACTTGAAATAACTGATTTAAGGAAAAAATCTATATTTGAACTATCTGGTGGAGAAAGACAGAAAGTAGCTATTGCGACAACTCTTATCTATGATACAGATATAATTTTTTTTGATGAACCATCAAGCAGTTTAGATTATACTAGTATAAAAAAATTTGAAGACATTTTATTAAAATTAAAAAAATTAGGTAAAACAATAGTAATATCTGAACATAGACTTTATTATTTGAAAGAAATTTATAATAGATTAATGTATATAAAAGATGGAAGTATAAAAGAAATTTTTCATGAAGGAACTCTTAATAATAAAAAATGTAAGGAATTAGAGCTACGAATATTAAATGAAAAAGAGCTTATATCAAATAAAGAAACATTATCAACTAAAAGTATTATAGAAGTTAATAGAATTAATATATATCAAGGAGAAAATGTTTTAATAAAAGATTTAACTTTTGATCTCAAAGAAAAAGAAATAATGGGAATTATTGGAGCTAATGGTATAGGAAAAACAACATTAGCTAAATCATTATGTGGATTGAAAGAGAAATATTTAAATGTAAGTTACGGAAATAGTAAAAAAGAACGATTAAGAAATTCATATTTTGTATTACAAGACGTAGATGCTCAAATTTTTTTTGATACAGTAGAAAATGAGTTAATATTTTGTAAAGACAAAAATTCTACAAATGATTTTGAAGATATACGAAAATATCTAAAGGAAATAAATTTATGGAATAAAAAAACTAGCCATCCACAAAAATTATCAGGTGGACAAAAGCAAAGACTAGCAGTTATAACATCTTTTTTGTCTAATAGAAAATTAATAATTTTAGATGAACCAACTTCAGGTCTTGATTATACAAATATGAATATAATCTCTAATTTAATTACAGAAAAAGCAGAAAATACATCTTTTATTATAATAACTCATGATTTAGAATTTCTATTCAAAACATGCCATACTGTATTAATGATTGATAATAATTATTATAAAAAAATAAACATTAGCAAAAATGAAAGTATTATTATGAATTTTATAAATAAAAAATAAATTTATATAAGGAGGTAAAAATATGTTAAATAAAGTTTTTGAATATGCTGGTTCTCACAAAAAAACAATATATTTATCAATTTTTATAATGCTAATAAGTGTAACTATGGGAGTTTTACCATTTTTATTTATATATAAAATTATAAATATTCTTATCTTAGGTACAGAAATTAAATTTATAGAGAGTATTTTTTTACTTTTTGGTATTTTAGTTTGCTTAATTTTACAAGCACTTTTAGGCGGTATAGGGCTTAATATTTCACATAAAGCAGCATATAATATACTACTTGAACTTAGAGTATCTTTACAGAAAAAGATGGAAAAACTTCCATTAGGTTTTATCGAAGAAAAAGGAACAGGATTTATAAAGAAATTATTTGTAGATGATGTTGGAAGTTTAGAAGTACTTTTAGCACATTCACTACCAGAAGGGATTGCTAATTTAATCGTACCATTAATAGTATATATAACAATGTTTTGTATTGATTGGAGATTATCATTAATGTCATTAGCATCTATTCCATTAAGTGTCATTGCTATGATGTTTATGTACTCAACTGGTACAAAGAAAATGGGACCATATTATATGGCTAGTAGTAAAATGAATAATACTATTATTGAATATATAAATGGTATGGAGGTAGTTAAAGTATTTAATAAACAAACAGAATCATACAAAAATTTTTCAAAAGATGTTAATGATTATAGAGATTATGCACTAGCTTGGTATAAAACTGCATGGCCATGGATGGCATTATACAGTGCATTACTTCCTTGTACAATAATATTGACATTACCACTAGGAGGTTATTTTGTATATTTAGGATATGCAAGTTTATCTAACTTAGTATTAATATTATGTTTATCTTTAAGTATAGGATTCCCTCTATTAAAAGCGTTAGGATTTTTACCAACTATACCACAACTTAATTATAAAATTTCGTCTTTAGAAAATGCATTAAACACAGAAATTTTAAAACAAGGAAAAGATGAATTTAAAGGAATTGAAAAAAATATTTCATATGATAATGTCACTTTTGGATATCAACTAAATAAAATAAATGAAAATGGAGAACATGTAACTTACGTTAAAAATGTAATTCATAATGTCAATTTTGTAGCTAAAGAAGGCGAAAAAACAGCAATTGTTGGAGAATCTGGATCAGGGAAAAGTACATTAGCTAAACTTTTAGTACATTACTATGATGTTTTAGATGGAAGTATTAGTATAGGAGGACAAAATATAAAAGACATGAGTCTTAAAGCACTTAATAAACAAATTTCTTATGTGGCACAAGACCAATATCTATTTAATGATTCAATTTTAGAAAATATTCGCATTGGAAATCCAAAGGCTACAGACAATGAGGTTATAGAAGCTGCGAAAAAAGCTCAATGTATAGATATATTTAATAAACTTCCAAATGGTATTTATTCTTTAGTAGGAGAAGCTGGAAAAATGTTGTCTGGAGGAGAAAGACAACGAATATCTCTTGCTAGAGCTATTTTAAAAAATGCACCAATCATTGTCTTAGATGAAGCTACAGCATTTATAGATCCAGAAAATGAAGAAAAAATGGAAAAAGCTATTGAACAACTTGTAAAAGATAAAACAGTAATTGTGATAGCACATAAGCTATCATCTATAATAGATTCAGATAAAATATTAGTTATGAACAATGGAAAGTTAGTTGCAAGTGGTAGACATGAAGAACTATTGAAAAATTCAGTAGAATATCAAAAATTATGGAACGCAGCAATCTTTAATAAAGAATGGAAAATTAATCAGAGGTTAGGTGATATAAATGTTTAAATTGATAACAAGAATTTTAAAAATATCAGGTAATTATAAAAGTAGAATTCTAATAGCATTTTTATTTTCATTCTTAGAAGCTATTTTAAGTAAGATGCCAATTTTACTAACATTTACTATATTAGTAAGATTTACTAATAAAACTATTATAGCTAAAGATTTTTTATATGCAGGAGTAGCAATTTCTTTTATAATACTTGCTCAAGCACTTGTTCATTTTATAAGTGATAAATTGCAAAGTGCTGCTGGATTTATGATTTTTGCTGATAAGAGAATAGAACTTGGAAATCATTTAAGAAAACTTCCTATGGGATATTTTACATCAGGAAATTTAGGTAAAATAAATTCTGTTTTAAGCTCAGATATGACATTTATTGAAGAAGTGTCTATGAGTACTATTGCTAATATGATGAGTTATATACTTTCAACTTTTGTCCTTACAATATTTCTTTTTATTTTAGATTTTAGAATAGGATTTGTTGCTATATGTGTGATAGCAATTTCAATGTTGATTGCAAATAGTATGAATAAAATGTCTATGAGAGAATCAATTATTAGACAAAAAGAAAATGAAAAATTAACCGATTCTGTATTATCATTTGCAGAAGGTATAAGTGTAATAAAAAGTTATAATATTTTAGGGGAAAACTCAAAGGTTCTTACAGAAAGTTTTGCTTCATCAAAAGATACATCTATAAGTTTTGAAAAAAAATTAACTCCTTGGACAGTGATTTTAAATATTATATATGGTGTTGGAGCTACAATTATTTTAGGTTTAGCTTTATATCTTTACTCTAAAAA
Organism: Peptacetobacter sp.; assembly: GCF_029264495.1. GTDB lineage: Bacteria > Bacillota > Clostridia > Peptostreptococcales > Peptostreptococcaceae > Peptacetobacter. The sequence continues at coordinate 1,291 of NZ_JARIBH010000056.1, read as the reverse complement.
AATGATAAACTTACCTTATATATTAGGATTAAGTTTATTTGTATTTGATCTGTTTAGTCCTTTAAAAACTTTTTATGGAGAAGCTACAAGATTAACAGTAATGAATGCAGCATTAGATCGTATTGAAGAAATAATGAATGAAAGAGAATTAGAAGATATAGGAGAAAAACATATTATAAATAGTGATAGTTCAAAACCAGAAGTTTGTTTTAATCACGTAAACTTTTCATATGGTGAAAAAGAGGTTTTACATGATATTAGTTTTGAAATGAAAAGAAATACAATGACAGCTTTAGTTGGAGAATCAGGAGGAGGAAAATCTACTATAGCAAACCTTTTAGCAAGATTTTGGGATATTAATTCTGGAGAAATTTTGGTTAGAGGTGAAAATATAAAGAAGATTTCTTTAAATGAATTAATGTCAGCAATTAGTATAGTTTTTCAACGAGTATACTTATTTCAAGATACAATTTTTAATAATATTGCTATAGGAAAACCTAATGCAACAAAAGAGGAAGTTATAGAAGCATCTAAAAAAGCTAGATGTTATAATTTTATTATGGATCTTCCTGATGGATTTAATACTATAGTTGGAGAAGGTGGGGCAACATTATCTGGAGGAGAAAAACAAAGAATTTCTATAGCACGTTGTATATTAAAAGATGCACCTATAATTATTTTAGATGAAGCAACAGCTAGTGTTGATACAGATAATGAAAGTTATATACAAGAAGCCATCAGCGAATTAGTAAAAGAAAAAACATTACTTGTAATAGCACATAGATTAGGAACTATTAAAGAAGCAGATAATATTCTTGTAGTAAAAGACGGTAGAATTGTAGAACAAGGAAATCATCAGAAATTAGTAGAATTAGAAGGATATTACCATAAGATGATAAAACTATAAATGAAAATTTTTAAGAATGTATATTTTAGTGAATTTATAATAAATATAGCAGGAAATGTATTGTAGATACAAGTGAATCAATTTTTAAAAAGAGTTTTTCAGTTTTGGCGATTATTAGGAAAGTCGTTTTGAAAAACTCTTTTATTTTTTGTTTCTAACTAGCATTATATAATTACCATATATTACTATTGCATAAAATTGGAGTACAATAGTTGAATATTTTTATTAAATTAATTCAAAAATAATATATTCACTTCCAAAATAAATCTTAATAAAAATAATATCTAAAAAATATCCTAAAACTATGATAAAATAAAAAGGATAGTTATAAATAGAAAAGGAGAAAAAAATGGAAACAATTAACATAAACAAAGAAGTAAAGAA
>NZ_JARIBH010000018.1 GCF_029264495.1 Peptacetobacter sp. | reverse complement strand
TACTAATATAATTATACTATTTATAATTGTTACTTACATTATTCCAAGGAACAACTTCTACTTCCCCAAAAGATCTATCTTTTAATCTATTTGAATATTCTCCCTTATATCCGATTATATATAATATAGCTAATTCTATATAATGTATTCCTATTACTAATATATTCCAAATATCTTCATTTGATAAAAATATCTTATTTCTTCTTTTACTTGGGTGTACTATTTTATTTCTATAATAACTTATTAAATCTATTCCATCGGAAAATTCATTTTTTATATCATCATCAAATATATCCATTTCTTTTCCTCCATAAGGAATATTACAAATTTGAAGTAACATTTTTATATTTTTTGAAGCAGAATTCTTGTCAAAATCTGTGTCTGTTAATGTTTTAGTTTTTTCTACCAATACAACATATGATAATGATTCTAAAGCTATTTGAACAGATATTATATCATTGTCCATAGTTAAATTATTCAAAGATTCTATATACCAATCCACTGCATTTTTTATAGCAGGTCCATAATAAAAATCTTCCAATCTTCTACACATAAGAGAGAGATATTTTTCATAATTTCTATAATTTGTAAGTGTATCTGTCCAAGTTGGCAAAAAAGTAAATGGTGTTACCATTCCACTATTCCAAGCTCTGTATACCTCATTTTCATCTTGATAACCTCGTATAGCAGAAAAAGAAATGTATCTACCACAAGCAAAACTAAATGCTATACATATTCTATCCAAAAGTTGTATTATATTATTTGTTTTAAATAATGTTCCATCTTTCTTTTTTATTCTCCCAACATGAGTAGTAACTGTTCCAGACCTTTCTATTAGTTCCTCATAAAATTCTTTTCTATAATCATATCTTTTATCTATTGTAATTAAATATCCATTAAGTTCAAATTCCAATCTTCCTGCAAAGACTTTTTCTTTATTTTTTATCAATTTTCCTGGTATTTTATCTATATTCAATAAATCAAAATCTACATAACTCACATACGAGTTTTTAGATTTTATACAATCATTGTTTATATACCCCTCCACAGTTGACTCATTTATTCTTCTTATTGTTGCTGAGGATAATTTATACCCATGAATTTCTAATATTGCATCATCTAAACTATAGCTAGAATCTCTATCTTCTGCAATAGATAATATTTTTGCCTTAAAAGTTATTATTGATGGTGAAGACGGTTTTAAAAATATCTTTCCCTTACATTTATATTTTTTATCTAAATATACACAAAATCTTCCATCGTATACTACAATATCTTCATTTATACTGTAATTCATATTAGGGGAAAGTATTGCATTACTAACTGATTTCATTCTACACCTCCTTTAAATTTATCTTTATTTATTATATATTATATTTTTTCTTATTCCAATAGATTTATAAATTTAAAAGTATAAGTAAAAAAATAGAGCTATTACAAAATTTTGTAATAACTCTATTAAGAATTAATGTAATAAAATATTTATTTAACTTCATCCGAATCGCTTATTATTTTTCCATCACTTATAGTTATTATTCTATCAGCAGTTTCGGCTATTTCTTGGTTATGTGTTATCATTACTAGTGTCCGTCTAAAATCTTTTACAGTTTTACTCAAAAGTTCCATGACTTCTTTAGTAGTTTTTGAATCTAGATTTCCTGTTGGTTCATCTGCAAAGATTATAGCTGGTTTATTTGAAAGAGCTCTTGCTATTGCAACTCTTTGCTGTTGTCCTCCTGATAATTCATTTGGATATTTTTTTATTTGATTTGAAAGTCCTACAGCTTTTATTATACTATTTATATATTCTTTATCTTCTTTTCCACCATCTAAAAGTATAGGAAGCACAATATTATCATATACATTTATTACTGGTATAAGGTTAAAACTTTGGAATATAAAACCAAATTTTTTACGTCTTATCTTTGATAATTCATTATCACTATAATCATATAAATTATGTCTTCCAAGTTTTACATTTCCACTTGTTGGTTTATCTAATCCAGCCATACAATGAAGAAGTGTACTCTTACCAGATCCTGAAGTCCCTATAATAGAAGTAAATTTTCCATCTTCTATTTTTAAACTAATTCCATCTACAGCTTTTACAAGACTTTCTCCTTTACCATAGTATTTTTTTAAATCACAAACTTCTAAACTTTCTACTAATTCTATTTTTTCTGTTTTCATATTATATCTTCCTTTCTATGTAAGAAATTAATATATTATTATATATTTTATTATCTTAAAAATAACATTTTAAATATTAAAAAACAATATATTTGGTATGAATGGTAGAAAAAACGTCCTGAATGGTATATTTTAATCTATATCTCTCATACCATCTGATATTTCTTTATTCTTAAAATCTCTATTTGCTAGTTTTACAGCTATTATACAAGTAGCTAGTGTAACAACTGAGAATATTATCGCTTGTGGATATGGGAATGTAAAGTCCATAAAATGCTCTATTCCAAAGTTTGTATATGCGTTGTTGTTCCACTCTACATATTTTACAAGTTTGTATGTTGATAAGGCTATTCCAGATATTATACTTAATACTGCATAGGTTACAGCTTCAAACATATTCATTCTATTCATATCCTTATCAGACATTCCCAATGCTCTCATTGTAAATATCTCTTTTCTTCTTTCCATAAGATTTGATTTAACTGTACAGAATATACTTATAGCTGCAATCATAAGCACTAAAGTTATATTTATGATGCTTTCTCTAAATATATTTTTCTTTTCTTGATTTTGCCTATTAGCAAAACCTACCTTCAAAGATATACTTCCTGGTATATTTTGTATTATATACTCTTCTACTTTACGATTTGCTTTTTCATTTTCAAGACTTTCATAATCTACAGTTAAGTTGTTGTATGCTTTAAATCCTAAAAGTTCTTTCATATTATCTTCAGATGTTATAATCTCAAATTTATGTGGCATTAGCCCATCACCATAAGACATCCAATCAGATTTTAAAATAGCTGCTACCCTTACTTTTACATTTTTCTTTTCTATTTTATCTCCATTATGGTATTTTATACCAACATCGATTATATCACCTTGTTTCAAGTCTTTAAATATCTTTTTCAGAGTATCAGTTTTTATCATATCATAAAAACCATTGTAAACAGCCACATTTATATATCCATCAGTTTTTGTTTCTAATTCTTTAGAAGTTTTCCCATCTAGCATATATGGTTCAACACATTTCTTTAATCCTTGACTACTATAAAATCTAAGATGATTTTCACATTCTACTTTTTTGTCACCTTCTAAACCGTAATAATCTATAAATGCCTTTTCAACATTTTTCTTATCTGCTACAAATGTAGATGTTGCATTATACGATGGATTTACTAATTTTACTCCATCCATCTTTCTTATTTTTTCTACTTTTTCATCTGGTATTTTGTATGTTTCTGAGTCATTTGCTATACCTATAGAAGTTTCTACATCATATTTATAATATATTGTTTTTATCTTATCGTTTACCTCTTCTTCTATACTAGAAAAAGTATACATTATTAAATATCCACAAAGTGTTATTGTAAGTATTGATACAAGAGTTCTAGTCTTTTTAATCCAAAGATTTCTAATTCCCATATATCTAAATATTCCAAATTTATCTTGAATAAACTTACCTATTTTAGATTGTTTTTCTCTTTTTTTGTGTTTTGTAGAGTTAGATATAGCTTCCATACATCCTACTCTACCAATTCTAATAACCGGAATTATTGTAGCTAAAACTATTGCCAATATAGATATATTTGCTGTTTTCATAATTACATCTTTATCAAAGTGTATATTAGGGCTGATTCCTATCTCGTTCAATAAAGGATCTTTAACTATAACTAATCCTAATTTTGTTATACCAAATCCTAATACAATTCCTATAATTGTTCCAAATACTGCAAGAAGTACAGACTGATATATTACCATAAATCTTATATCCCTTTTTCTTGCTCCAATAAGTCTTAACATACTTATTTCTCTAAGATATTCACTCCATATTATATTCATCATATTAAATACTAAAAGAATAACTGTTATTATCAAAACTATATTATTTGGATTTATATCTTTTACACTTTTTAAATCATTAATAGTAAATAATTCTGATAAATAATTTGCATTTGCATTTATTGTTAGTCTTCCAAGATTGTAATCATTTACTAGTTTCTCTACTTTATTATTAGCAGCTAGTTCATTTCCTTTAAATCTAAGTATTATATCATATGTTAATGCTTCCTTAGGGATTATACTTTGTCCATTAAAATCTCCATATGTATAAGAAATTCCTCTCTTTTGCTCAGCACCTATAATTGAGCTACTTATATTTTTTCCTTCTTTATACACTCTTTTTACTGTTCCAACTACTTTAAAACCCTTATTTTCTGAATATAACTTTTTCGCACCACTTGGTAAAGTGTATTCTTTTCTAAGCTCAAAAGATATTGTCTTTCCTATTGGGTTACCTGATACTCCTAAATTCTTAGCACTTTCTTCATCCAATACTATTTCGTCGTTATTTTTAGGTTTTCTTCCTTCCAACACCTGTGCCTTTCTATCAAAGAAATTCATAGGATTATCATTTTCTCCATTAAATGATTTTAATTCTACTTTTGTTCCATTTTCTTTATTTATTAAAAATCCTAAGTTTTGTACATTGTCCCTGTATCCTACTCTATTATCATTTTCTACTTTTTCTAATTTTTCTTTACTAATATTTACATACTCACAATGATAATCTCCATAAGACTTTTTAAATGCTTCCATTTTATTATATACTCTAGATATTTCAAGCATATCCATAGAAATCATAAATGCAACTGTAGCTATTACCATTATGAACATCATTAATGTTCTTGATTTATTCTTTTTCATATATAAAGAAGATAATTTTCTGTATATTTTCATAATATATTTCTCCTTTCAATCTAAATATCTGAATAAAAGGGAATTAAATAATAATTCCCTTTTATTCACTATATAACTTTAATATTTTGGACTTTGCCAAGATGTAGTGTGATTATGACAATCCTTGCAACAATCGTATTTGCAATCTTTACCAGTATTGTTTTTACAAGGATCTCCTTGCATTTCTATTTCTTTTAATTCTATTTTTTCCTCTATTTTTATTTTTCCACCTTTTACTAATTTTTCTTCTTTTCTCATTTGTTCGTCCTCCTAATTTTTATATTTTATATATAGAACCAAATTAAAATATAACTTCAAATAGAGTCCTCTGCCAAATCTTATTCACTATGCTTCCATCTTTTATTCTATGTACAGGCTGCTATTATCAATTTTTTTAATTCAGTTAATATATCTTAGTTAATTGTCTTTTAAATTTCCTTTTCTTGATTATAAAATAACATTTTAAAAATTTATAAACAATAGATTTTGACGAGTGGTATTAAATATGGAGTGAATGGTAATATTTTTTTATCTTTACAAGATTAAAACAAAAAAATAAGAGCATTCATACCAATACTTTAATACAAATACTCTTTTTATTTACACATCTTATGAACCTAATTTTCTGGGATAACCACCTTTATTTTGAATACATTTTTATCACAAAATATATTCATTTTTCCATTATATTTCTTTACAGAATATTCAACACTTTTTATCCCTATACCATGTTTTGATTTATCATTTTTACTTGTAATATATCGTCCTTCTACTTTTTCAACATCATTTTCTTTACTATTTTCACATATAAAAACAAACATATTTTTCACCCACATAGATTTTAAATTTATATACTTTCTACTATTTTCAATTTTATCACAGGCTTCTATTGCATTATCCAATATATTTCCTAAAATACTAGACATATCTATATTTTCTATAAATCCTGTATTTTTAGAGTCTACATCTAAAATAAAATCTATTCCTTTGTTCTCACAAATCTTCATTTTTTCATCTATAATTATATCAAAAATAGCATTTCCACTTGCTTTGATTTTATTAGCTTTATTTAATTCATTTTGTATACTTTCTATATACTCTAAAGAATCAGATTTATTTTTATTCATATTTTTTATAGCATAAAGATGATTGTTCATATCATGATATAGTTGTCTAATTTCTTCTTGAGATTTTTCTAGTTTTTCATAATATTCATTTTTAGACTCAAGTTTTGTATACATTTCTTTTTCTTTAATTTTTTCTTCACTTTGTTTTTTTAGCTCAAAAATTATATAAAGAATTATTACTGTAGATATTATAGTAAACATAGGTATTATTTTTGTAATAATAATATACAGTTCTGAACGATCTAATCCATATCTTTCTGTCTTTATTACATATTGCATTAATACTATGTAAACAAAATTTAGCATAATTATATTTATTGAATATCTATAAATTTTATTCTTTAAAAGTCTATCTATTAATTTTTCTAATATTATTACACTTATCCAAATTATTGTTGTTATAATTATTATTTTTATATTAAATATATTCCAGTCATGCAATTCAAATTTAAAAGAAAGTGGACTCGATATACTTACTCTATTTTCAAATGTAAATAAAAATCTTGATAAAAAATCGTTCTCAATCATACTTATATATTGTCCTGTTAGTATATATAAAAAAGCAAACTTTTTCCATTCTAATTTATATACTTTTGAATATATATAAATAATTCCTATCATTATAATTATATTACTTATAATCCAAATTGCTTTTTCATTAGATATTCTCTTTCCTTTAATAAGCTCTATTAAATTGAAAGCTATTGTAGAATTTTGATGTATATTATTATCTAAAATAGCTATATTCCATAAACTGATATATCTTGATGCAATATACAATACTATTATTATTGTCGCCTGAATAACTATATTTTTTAAAAAATCTATATCGCTATATTTCCTATATCCCACTACCCAGTTTAATATAGATATCGATAATATTATACAAATCAAATTAATACACTCACCAATTAACACATCCATTATATATCCTCTCCTATCGACCAGAAGTATCTATCCACTACTTCTTTATATTTATTTCTACTAATAGGTATTCTAGCTCCATTTTCCATAATTATATCCTTATTACAAATCTCTTCAATATATATCATATTTACAATATAACTCCTATGACATTGTATAAATAGTTGTTTTTCAAAGTTAGATACAATATCATTTAAGTTACCTCTACATTCTAAATCTCCCTCTTTTGTGCATAGTTTTATTTTTTTATTAATTGCTTCTATATATAATAGATCTCTACTATATACTTTCTTAAATCCATTATCGGTCTTTATTTTTAAAAAGCAGCCTCTTTTTCTAGCTACTTCTACTACACACTCTTTTATATTTTTTTCTATAACTTCATGTTGTATTGGTTTTTTTATAAATCTAAATGCTCTCACCTCAAAAGCTTCACTTATTTTTTCTCCTATTGATGTTACAAATATTATCTCAGTTGTTTTATCATATTTTCTTAGTTTATGAGCGGTTTCCATACCATCTAAACCATCCATTTGTATATCTAAAAATAGTATATCTATTTCATTGTCTAATTCTATATATTTTATAACATCTTCACCATTACTAAACTCTTTAACTTGATATTCAATATCTCCATTTATCATTGTATTTATTATAGAGTTTTTTATATCCACTCTAACATCTAACTCATCATCACATATTCCTATTGTTATCATTTTTTCCTCCCTTTGTATTAACTAATTAAAAAGAGAGTATCTATTCTTTATATTTTAGACATAAATACTCTCCTCATTCTTTACTATTATTTATCTAGTTCTTTATGAACAATATGGCTCAAAATGTACAAATTTTCTATTTCGTACAAGTACAAATTCTCATAATTTATATTTATGCCAAATTCTTTATTTAGCATACAAACAAAATCATACGCATTATCTCCATACAACCCTGTCATATTATTAATCAAACTATTTTTTTCAAGAAATTCTATATTTATTCGTCCATCTGCAAAATTTTCATTCAAAATATCAACAATCTTTCTAACAATAGTATCATACACATATTCTTTTTTATATTTGTATCTTCTTTCTTTGTATGTTTCAGATATATTTGACTTGCTTTTTAAAATTTGTACAATTTTATAAATATCTTTTGTATTTTCTTTATACATTATTTCTGCTATTATCCCAGCAGCTAATGCAGATGCTCTACTGTTCTTTCCAAATGCAGTTACACTATCTTTAAATTTATATAATCTATCTCTTCCATTAGCATACATCTGATTTTCTCTTTTACTATCATATATGTAATCATCATCTTTGCAAATTCGTTTACACCCTTTTACTCCTATTACAGAATCAAATGATGCTGGATAGCTTTTTATATTTCTTGCGTTCTTGTGTTTAGAAGACAATAATATTTTCCCTTCAATTCTAAGTATATCACACACATTTCTTAAATCGTACAATTTATTTTCTTTTATCATAGATGCTGATATATTTATTATATCTATATTTTTGCCAACAAGATTTTTTAAAGCTAATATAAGCTTTGATACTTCAGTCACTCCTTCATCATTAAATATCTTAATAGGATATATTATTGCTTCTGGACATCTTTCTAGTATAGTCTTTGCACATAATGTTCCATGTCCTATTACATCATCTATATTATCTATACCTTCAACTTGTAATTCTTTATCATATACATATCTATCTTTTATATCTTTATCTTCTGTATCTATTCCAGTGTCTAAGACAGCAATTTTTATATTTTCCATAGAACTACCCCTTTATTCATTTCTATATAATTTATAGTAAATTCCCTTTTTAGATATAAGTTCTTTGTGATTTCCCGATTCTACTATTTTACCATTTGACATTACCAATATTTTATTTACATCTTTTATAGTAGATAATCTATGTGCTATCACTATTACTATTCTATCTGCTAAATTTTTCTTTATATTCTCCATTATTATATATTGAGATACATTATCTAAGGCTGATGTAGCTTCATCAAATATAATAATAGGACTATCGCATAACATAGCTCTAGCTATAGAAATTCTTTGTTTTTGTCCTCCAGATATTTTAATTCCTTTTTCTCCTATTTCTGTATCTAAACCATCGTCAAGAGAAAAAATAAAATCATCTAACCCTACTAAGTTACATACTCTCAATATCTCTTCTTCTGATATTTTTTTCCCTAAGGATATATTATTTTTTATTGAACTATCAAATATAACTATATCTTGGCTAACTATAGAAATACTTTTTCTCAAAGACATAATATTTATATTTCTTATATCTCTTCCATCAATTTTAATGCTTCCATCATCAACATCCCAAAGTCTATACATAATCTTTGAAAGAGTTGACTTTCCACATCCACTCTCTCCAACAATAGCTGAAATATCTCCTCTTTCAAATTTCATAGATACATTATTTAAGATATATTTCTTTTCAGATTCATCATTTTCATATCCAAACTTTACATTTTCAACAGATATTTCTTTAATATTATCTGCTCTTAGTCCTTCTAGCATATTTTGATCTTCATCTATAACAGGCTCTTCATCTAATATAGAATATACCCTTTCTATAGAAACTTTAGCTTGTTGTATTCTATTATTTGCATTTACAATACTTATGCATGGCCCTATTAACATTCCTGCATAATTTTGAAATGCTATCAATGAACCTAATGTAAAATCTCCATTTATTATCATATATCCACCATATCCATATATAGCCATACTCATCATAAGATTAAATATATTTGCAACACACATATTTCCACTCATAAGAACATCAATTTTTATATCTTTATTTATAAGTCCTCTCTGACCTTTTATAAATTGTGATATAAAAAACCTCTTTGATTTGGATATTATAACATTCATTATATTATAAACATATTCTTGCACTACATTGCTTGTATCACCATATTCATCTCTAAACATACTCACGTTAGAATGTATATTTTTTGTAAAATATCTCTGTGTTGTTACAAGTAATATTTGTATAATTACAACAACTACAAAAAGAACAGACTGTAGTCTGAACATTAAGTAGAGAGAAATAATCGCTGTTATTGAATTTTTAATAATAGAAAATACAAGTTCCGCATCTATATTTTCTATTATATCTATATCAGATTGTACTATAGACATAAGATTTCCAGTTTTATTCTCTGTATAGAACTTTCCAGATAACTTCGACAAATGATCTAATACCTTCAATCTAAACTTTACAGCCACCCTATTTCTCATAGTTGCATATATATAGCCTAGTACCAAATTTAAAATTCTGGCTAAAACTGACATTACAGAATAGGCAACGATTATTTTTAATAGTAATTCAAGATTTTTTCCTGTTATACCTTTATCTACCATATTTTTTGTCATCATCGGTAGAACAAGGTCTATCAATGTTATAAATATCACCATTATCATTGCAGTAAAAATACTCACCTTATTATGATTTACTACAAATTTTATAAACCTTTTTACAGGACTTTTTCTTTTGGATATATTTGACTTTTCCATTTATAAATCCCTACCTCTTTCACCAAGTTCCAAAAGTTTTTTAGTTGTTTTAAAGTTCATATGTTCATCAACACAAGCCATATATGGTACTTCTGAATAACTACCTGTACTAAGTTTATTAACTATTCTACATCTCACAGCAGTACAGTATTCTTTTCTTGTACAACCTGAACATTCTTCAAAATCTCTAAAATTCTCATTTACAACTTCTTTTAATTTATTTTTATCTAAAGGATTTTCATTATATATATTTCCTATTTCATAGTCTTTTTTACCTATTGCAAATGTACACGGATAAATTGTTCCATCTGTATCTATGCAAAATGTGCATATACCACCAAAACAATCCCCTCGCTTAACATTTAAAAGCTTTAAATCTGTCATACCTAAATTTACTTCTGGATTTTTTAAATGAAAATCTATAAGCTTCATTCTCTGTTCTTTATATACTTCAGCTTTTTCCTCGCTCCACTCAGACATAATATCTACAGCAGTTGCAAGATATCTAAATCCAAGTTTTGATACACTTTCAATACTTTCATACATTTTATCTACATTATATTGGTTAAATGTCATCCTACATCTAATAGGTATATTTTCTTCTTGTAGTTTTTTTATATTTTTCATAACTATATCATATGATCCACTTCCGTCTGGAAATATTCTATTTGCATTATGTGATTCTTTAGTACCATCTAAACTTATAGATACCTCTGTTAAATCATTTTTTATGAACTCTAGTATTTCATCGTTCATTATTGTTCCATTTGTAGTCATATCATATATTATTTTTCTATCTACTATTTCATCATCCAATTTATTTTTAATATATTTTACTATATCAAAATTTAAAAGAGGTTCACCACCATGAAGTGTTATCCATAGTGGTCTTTTATCAACTTCTTCTTCTTTTAGTTTTTCTTTTATAAACTCTATACATTTATCTGCTGTTTCTTTGTTCATATATTTTTTAGGTTTACAACCGCCTTCATAACAGTAGCTACATCTAAGATTACAGTCATCAGTCATTACTATTGTAAATTTCATATTTTATTCCCCCCATACTATTCTATCTAATTGTGGTTTCATTATAGAACACCATTTTTTGTAGTCAGGACAATCTTCATTATCTAACAACTTATCTACTAGTGCAGGACAGAAAAAGCAAAACACATTTACATCGCAATCCTTACATTTTTCAAAATTATATGGCATTATATTTTGTAGTCTATCTGATAGTTTACTATCAGATAAATCATAATCGAAATCAAGCACACTCATTCTAGTATCTTTATCTAAAGCACTTCCATAGGAATACTTTGGTTTTATCAAGGATTGACATGGATACATATTTCCATCATAATCGATAAACATTTTTGACTTATACATATCACAAGAACATGATTTTAGATTATCTTTATCTTTTTCAAAACTTAATTTATCTAATTCTGTAAGTTCAAATGGAAGTATAGTTTCCTCTGATATAAAGTATGAAGCATTTTCTACTCCTCTACCTTCAGGCTCAAAACATCTGATCATTCCTTTTGTTCCTATCCTTTTATTTAAATCATAAAACTTTTCTTCAAGGTGTTTATTTTTATCTCCAACAACCATAGACGTTCTTATATTTCTAAATCCTCTAGTATGAAGTAATACTATAGCTCTCATTATTTTATTGAATACTCCTCTTCCCCTAATTAATCCACAAGTTTCTTCATCTACTCCATCTATACTTATTTCTACTCTATTAAAATGATTTACTATAAAGTCTACATTAGATTCATCTATAAGAGTTGCATTTGTAGAAAGAACTAGTTCTGTTGTACAGTCTTTTTCTTTAAAGTAATGAACACACTCTTCAAAATCGCTTCTTATCATAGGCTCTCCACCTGTTACTATAAACTCATAGGGTTCTATTTCAGCTACAAAATCCATTATTGATTTTACATCTTCTGTACTTAGTATATCTTTTTCAGTGGAATTACAATTTGTACAACAATGCTTACAAGCCAAATTACACTTATGAGTTGCTGCCAAATATATAGCTTTAAATCTATTATTCATATTTTTATAAAAATCTTCACTTATTGATAATTCAAGTATACCTGCTTTTCCAATATTTATCATAAGTTCTTTCATATATTCCTTATCTGAACCTTCAAACATATCAATAAATTCTTCTATTGTAAGTCCCATTTCTTCTGCCTTTTTTATATATGAGTATACTTCTTTACTTTGAATTATATGTCTTTTAAATCTTGTGTTGTACATAAGTACTCTTTTGTTTCTTTCTCTTATTATCAATTCTTCATCTTTAAACTTAATCATTTCCTTTGTAAACTTCAAAGTAATCACCTTCTTTATAATTTTTATTTAATCTATGGGTATAGTAAAACTATCCCCATAGATTATTATTTTTAGCTTTTATTGTTCTAGTCTATATCTCTCATACCATCTGCTATTTCTTTATTCTTAAAATCTCTATTTGCTAGTTTTACAGCTATTATACAAGTAGCTAATGTAACAACTGCAAATATTATCGCTTGTGGATATGGGAATGTAAAGTCCATAAAATGCTCTATTCCAAAGTTTGTATATGCGTTATTATTCCACTCAACAAATTTGAAAAGTTCATATGTAGCTAATGCTATTCCAGATATTACACTTAAAACAGCATACGTCATTGATTCCCACATATTCATTCTATTCATATCCTTAGCAGACATTCCCAAAGCTCTCATTGTAAATATCTCTTTTCTTCTTTCCATAAGGTTTGATTTAACTGTACAGAATATACTTATCGCTGCAATCATAAGCACTAACGTTATATTTATAACACTTTCTCTGAATATATTTTTCATTTCTTGATTTTGAGTATTTACAAAACCTGTTTTTAAAGTTATGCTTCCAGGTATATTTTGTGTTACATATTCTTCTACTTTGCTATTTGCTTCTATATTCTCCATGTCTTTATAGTCCACAGCAAGATTATTATATGCCTTAAATCCTAAAAGTTCTTTCATATTATCTTCAGATGTTATAACCTCAAACTTGTATGGTCTTATTATATCTCCGTAAGCTTGCCAATCTGCCTTGATAATAGCTGCCACTCTAACCTTTACACTTCTTTTTTCTATTTTATCACCATTATGATACTTTACATTTAGGTTGATTATATCCCCTTGTTTTAAATCTTTAAATATCTTTTTCTGAGTATGAGTTTTCATCATATCATAAAAACTATTGTACACAGCCACATTTATATATCCATCAGTTTTTGTTTCTAACTCTTTAGAAGTTTTTCCATCTAGCATATATGGTTCAACATATTTTTTTAAATCTTCATTATCATAAAATCTAAGATAATTTTCAGTTTCTATTTTTCCATCACCTTCTAAACCGTAATAGCCTATAAATGCTTTTTCAATATTTTTCTTATCTGTCACAAATGTTGATGTATCTTCATATGTGCTTTTAACTGATTTTACACCTTGCATATTTTTTATTTTATCTATTTTATTATCATCTATTTTAAATATTTCTTCATCGTTTGCAATTCCACCACATACTGTTATATCATTTTTATAGTATATTCTTCTTATTTTATCATTTACTTCATTTTGCATACCAGAAAAAGTATATATTATTAAATATCCACAAAGTGTTATTGTAAGTATTGATACAAAAGTTCTTGTCTTTTTAATCCAAAGATTTCTAATTCCCATATATCTAAATATTCCAAATTTATCTTGAATAAGCTTACCTATTTTAGATTGTTTTTCTCTTTTTTTGTGCTTTGCAGCATTAGATATAGCTTCCATACAACCTATTTTACCAATTTTTATAACTGGAACTATTGTAGCTAATACTATAGCTGACACTGCTACCTTTATAGTTTTCATAATTACATCTTGATCAATATGTATACTAGGACTAATTCCTACTGCATCTAATACTTCATCTTTAAACGAAACTAATCCTAATTTTGTTATACCAAGTCCCAATACAATTCCTATAATTGTTCCAAATACAGCAAGAAGTACAGATTGATAAACAACCATAAATCTTATATCCCTTTTTCTTGCTCCAATAAGTCTTAGCATACTTATCTCTCTAAGATACTCACCCCATATTATATTCATCATATTAAATACTAAAAGTATAACTGTTATTATTAAAACTATATTATTTGGATTTATCTCTTTTACACTTTTTAAATCTTTTATAGAAAGTAATTCTGATAAATAATTTGAATTTGGATTTATAGTCATTCTTCCTAAGCTATAATCATTTACTAATTGCTCCATTTTATTGCTAGCAACTAGTTCATTTCCTTTAAATTTAAGTATTATATCATATGTCAATGCTTCTTTTGGTATTATGCTCTGTCCATTAAAATCTCCATATGTATAAGCTATACCTCTCTTTTGTTCAGCACCAGTATCAGTACTACTCATATTTTTTATATCTTTGTAAGTTCTTTTTACTATTCCAACTACCTTAAACTTTTTATTTTCTAAGTATAATTTTTTCTCACCACTAGGTAGAGTATATTCTTTTCTAAGCTCTAAAGATACTGTCTGCCCTATTGGACTTCCAACTATTCCAAAATTTTTTATACATTCTTCATCTAATACTATTTCATTATTATTTTTAGGTTCTTCTCCTTTGAGAACCTGTGCTTTTCTATCAAAATAATTTTTAGAATTATCATTTTCTCCATCAAATGATTTTAATTCTCCTATTGTTCCATTATCTTTATTTATTAAAAAACCTAAGTTTTGTACAGTATCCCTGTACTCCACTCTATTATCATTTGCTACTTTTTCTAATTTTTCTTTGCTAATATCTACATACTCACTATGATAATCACCATAAGCTAGTTTAAAGGCTTCCATTCTATTATATGTTTGAGAAACTTTAATCATATCTATAGAAATCATAAATGCAACTGTAGCTATCACCATTATGAACATCATTAACGTTCTTGATTTATTCTTTTTCATATATAGGGCTGATAGTTTTCTATATATTTTCACAATATTTTCCTCCTTTCTTTTTATACAAAAGGGAGATTAAATTAAATCTCCCTTTTATATAATTTTTTATTTAATTTTTATTTTTCAATATTCTACTATCTAATATTTTGATGATTGATATGAAGATGGTTTACCATTAGTTTTACAATCTTCACAGCAGTCATACTTACAAGATACACCAGCATTATTTTTACACTGATCTCCTTGCACTTCTATCTCTTTTAATTCTATTTTTTCCTGTATTTTTATTTTTTTGATTTCTTTTGCTTCAGACATTTTTTGTTCCTCCTAAGTTTTAATATTTATATATAAAACCAAACTAAAGTAGAATCTCAAATAGTATCCTCTGCCAAACTCTATTATTATCTTTTTTCATTTTATTCTGTGTACAGGCTGCTATTTTCAATTTTCTTTAATTCAGTTACTATATCGAATTTAAGAAATTTTTATTTAAATTTCTTATCTCTTCTTGTCTTTAAAATAACATTTTTAATTATTAGATACAATAGATTTGGTGTGAATGGTAGAAAAAACGACCTGAATGGTAAAATTCTACTTCCACAATATGTTTTCTAAATGTTTTTTATTAAATTCGCAGTATTTTTCAAATGCTTTTTCATTTTCATATAGTAACCGATTTTTCGCTGGGCAAGTATTACAAAAAGCATTTACTGAACAATCTCTACAACGAGTTTGATTTTTTAGATCTAAGTTTTCAAAGTTTTTGAATCCTTCAAAATCCTTTTTATATAATTTTTCCTCTGTTTCTAAGTCCATATCTAATATATTAAATGTCTTAAATTTATCCTCTGTTATATTTGGGCAAGAATACACATATCCATCATCTGCTATAAATATACTATTTCTTCCAGCATTACAATGCCCTGTGTTTATATTGTCGTAGCTATTTTCATCTAAAGTATATAAATCTTGAGGAGTGTAGAATACATCATCATTTCCAACGTACTTTTCACATCCACTAAATCCTCTTCCAAATTTACAGAAGTACCTTATTCTCGCTTTTGTACCTATTTTTTCATTTAGTTCTTCAAACTTTTGTTTATATCCTTCGTTGTATTTCCCCATTACCATAGATATACTTATCTTATCGCAACCATTATCTTTAAGATATCCAATAGCCTTCATAACCTTGTTGAATACACCTTTTCCCCTTATTTCTGAACAAGTTTCTTCATCGTATCCATCAAGGCTAATCTCTACTGCGTAAAAATTATCACTTATAAATTTAGCCATTTTTTCATCTATTAGCGTAGCATTTGTGCTTAGTATGAGTTTTTCGTAGTATTTTGATTTTATATATTCTATAAACTCAACAAAGTCTTTTCTTACAAGTGGCTCTCCCCCTGATATTGTAAGATTAATTGGTTTTAGTTTTAATACATTGTCTACAACTTTTTTTAACTCGTCCAAGTTCATTCTTTCTTCCCGATTTATGTTTGATTCTTTGCAGCAATAGCAACAATTTAGGTTACATTTATTAGTTATCGCTATTGAAACTTTTGGAACTATTCCATAATATATTTCTTCATTTTGATTTTCTGTTACTAAATCTAAATCTTCTAATGATTTTATTATTTTTCTAAAGTAGTCTTTATCATCTTCACTAAATAAATCAATCATTTTTTCAAGAGCCAGTTGTTTTTCAACCGACTCTTTTATGACTTCATAGCATACAAGAGGAATTTTTATCCATTTCCCACTGTATTGGTTAGATATTATAACAGCGTTGTCTTTTTTCATTATGTTTGCTTTTTTATTATAAAAATAACTATTCATCACACTTACACCTCTAGTCTATATCTCTCATACCATCTGATATCTCTTTATTCTTAAAATCTCTATTTGCTAATTTTACTGCTATTATACAAGTGGCTAGTGTAACAACAGTGAATATTATCGCCTGTGGATAAGGGAATCTAAAGTCCATAAAATGTTCTATTCCAAAATCTTTATAAGCATTATTGTTCCACTCAACATATTTTACAAGTTTGTATGTTGCCAATGCTATTCCAGATATTATACTTAATACTGCGTATGTTACAGCTTCATACATATTCATACTATTCATATCCTTAGCAGACATTCCCAATGCTCTCATTGTAAATATTTCCTTTCTTCTTTCCATAATATTAGATTTAACTGTACAGAATATACTTATTGCTGCAATCATAAGTACTAAAGTTATATTTATAATGCTTTCTCTGTATATTTGCGACATTGCTTCCTTTTGTTCACTATAAAATCCTTGTTTTATATTTAATGTCGCAGGTATATTTTCTCTAACATATTTTTCTACTTTTCTATTTTCTTCTACATTATTTATATCCTTGTAATCTACAATAAGATTATTATATGCTTTAAATCCTAGAAGTTCTTTCATATTATCACCAGATGTTATTATCTCTAATCCAGAAGGTTGTAGAAAATCTCCATAAGACTGCCAATCGTCTTTAAGAATAGCTCCTACTCTGACTTTCACATTTCTTTTTTCTATCTTATCTCCATTATGATATTTTACACCAAGAGTAATTATATCTCCTACTTTTAGATTTTTATATATTTTATGATATGTATTTGTTGTCGTAGGATCATAAAAGCTATTAAATACAGCTATATTTATATAACCATTTGTTTTTTGTTCTATATCTTTTGTAGTCTTATTATCTAACATATATGGCTCTACAACTTTCTTTATATCATCATTTTCAAAAAATCTAAGATGATTTTGATATTCAACATTTTCACTGCCATCTATTCCAAAGTATTTTATATAGTAGTCATTTATTTTATTTTTATCTTCAATAAAGGTTGCATCACCATTGAATCTAGCATTTGCAAATTTCACAGCATCCATATTTTTTATTTTTTCTATTTTATTTTCTGGTATTTTATATGTTTCTGGATCATTTGCTATACCCATTGATGATTCTATATCATATTTATAGTATATTCTCCTTATTTTATCATTTATTTCATTTTCCATATCTGAAAATGTGTACATAATTAAATATCCACAAAGTGTAACAGTAAGTATTGATATTAATGTTCTAGTTTTTTTAAGCCAAAGGTTTCTTACTCCCATATATCTATAAATACCAAATTTATCTTGTATAAATTTACCTATTTTTGATTGTTTAGCTTTGTTTTTATGTTTAGAAGTATTTGATATACTTTCCATACATCCTACTCTTCCTATTTTTATAACCGGAACTATTGTAGCTAATACTATAGACATAACAGATGTTATTATTGTTTTTGTTATTACACCTGAATCTATGTGGATTTTTGGTTTTACTTTTGCTATTTCTAAAATACTATCTTTAAGTATATTAACTCCTATTCCTGTTATTCCTATTCCTGCTATAATACCAATAGTTGTTCCTATTACAGCAAGTAGTAAAGATTGATATATTACCATAAATCTTATATCCCTCTTTCTTGCTCCAATAAGTCTTAGCATACTTATTTCTTTTAAATATTCCCCCCATATTATGTTTAGCATATTAAATACTAAAAGTATAACGGTTAATATTAATACTAAATTATTTGTTCTTGTAATTGATAATTCTTTTGCAATTGTAACATCAGTTAACGCTGCTAAATAATTTCCATTTGGATAAAATGCCATTCTTCCAAGATTATAATCGGCTGACACTCTTTCAACTAAACTTGAAGCTTTTTCTTCTTTTACATTAGCATATCTTAGTATTATATCATATGTTAATGCTTCCTGTGGTATTATGTTTTGTCCATTAAAATCTCCATATGTATAACTAATCCCTCTTTCCTGTTCTGCACCGGTTATTGCTGAATTAAGTCCTTCATATACTCTTTTTACTAGACCAACTACTTTGAAAGTTTTATTTTCAGAATATAATTTTTCCTCTCCATTTGGAAGAGTATAACTTTTTCTAAGTTCAAGAGATATAGTTTTTCCTATTGGATTTCCTTCTATACCTAAGTTTTTAGCACTTATTTCATCTATTATTATTTCGTCGTTATTTTTAGGGATTTTGCCTTTAAGAATCTGACCTTTTCTGTCAAAGTATTTCATTGAATTATCATTTTCTCCATTAAATGATTTTAATTCAACTCTAGTTCCATTATTCTTATTTATTAAATATCCTAAATTTTGTACATTATCGTTATATCCTACTCTTTTATCTTTAGAAACTTTTTGCATTTTTTCTTTACTTATATCAACATATTCGCAATGATAATCTCCATATGTTCTTTTATATACTTCTGCTTTATCATATGCTCTAGATATATCTATCATGTCTATAG
>NZ_JARIBH010000021.1 GCF_029264495.1 Peptacetobacter sp. | reverse complement strand
TTTTAGTCAAATATACTGTAAGCATTGAAATTGCTAATACGTTTTTTTAGAATGTAGTGTTTGTAATGTTTACATGAATCGTAATTTTTTTATTTTTTTTTTAGTTTTTGTTTATCTATCATTTTTTTGGATATAATATAATATTTTTAATACATCAATCTCAAACACATCATTGCCTAAATCTATATGCTCATCTGTTTTAAATATATCTGAAATTACATCAATCTCAAACTGTCGAAGTAAGCTGAAATTCATTAACATCGTTTTAAATATATCTGAAATTACATCAATCTCAAACACTCTATCACCAATTTCTTGAGTTCTTCCTGTTTTAAATATATCTGAAATTACATCAATCTCAAACCTCAAATTCAAGAAAACATGTCCATCACAACATGGTAACTTCAAATATATTCGTTTTTAATATATCATTAAAACATTAATTTTTCAATATATTTCACATATGTCTTTATCTAAAATAAATACTTCTTCATATTCTCTGCAAATATCATTTATATGATTTTCAAACATTATCAGATAAATTTTTTTATACGATGCAAACTTATATAATTCTCTTATTTCATCTAATTCAAAAAATTCTCTAAAATTTATAAAAGCAAAAATATTTTTACCTGTAACTTCTTTTACAAGGTCAATATAATGGCATATTTTTTCTAAATCATTTTCATAATCTTCTACAAATCTAACATTACTAATTTTTAAAATGTCTATAATATTAATATCAATTGAAAATTCTAATGGAAAATCAGATATATCGATGATATCATCGATATATCTGATTATTTCAGAGTTTAATTTATTAGTTTTTATATACATATCCTCTTCTATAGAAATTTCTCTTAGCTTGTTATATACTTTTAATAAAATTTTCTTATTATTAATATTTAATGTATAGTAATCTAAAATAACATCTAATTTTTTTGATAGTTTAATTTCTTTTTCATTATCAGATAAAACAAATCTTCCATTATCATCATAATCAATACTCTGATTATATATTTCTTTTATGTAATTTCTAAATAATTTTTTATCTTCTATCACTACTAAATTAATTTTATTTTCTTTAAATTCCATTCGATAATTAAATTCTGGATGCACTAATTTCATATTATTACTAACCTTTCATCATTATCTAAAACATCTGATTTTTTCTCACCTATAATCATTTCCATTTTCGAAAATTGTTTCTCAGTTACTGTTAGTACCTGTATTAATCCTTTATCCGGACTATTTTTTCTTATATTTTCTAATAAAATATTTGATGCAGTAGTATTAAGAGATATCTTACTATAAACAGACTCTTGCATCATTAGAAATCCACTTTTTAATAAAAATTTTCTAAACTTTGTATATTCTTTTATTTCAGATGAAGTTGTTGTTGGTAAGTCAAAAAACACTATTGTCCTCATAAATCTATAACTCATCTTTATAAAATTTTATAAGTGATGTATCATTCTCATTTATTGCTTCTAGTACACTTTTGCAATATATTTTTATAGCATTATTGACATAATTCATTTTCCCATCTATAACAACTTCTTTATTTAATATATTTACAAGTTTCATTTTTTCATCACGTTCAAATTTATCCATATCTACCATATTATACACTTCTCTGTCAACTAATACTCTAAATGGTTCCATTAAGTCTGAACTTAAATTAAAATGATTGAACATATTGTCATGAAATATCCCTACTTGAGTTAGATATCCACTAGATACAATTTCCCTATTAAATGCTGACAATATTATTGTATATCCATAATTTAAAGCTGAATTTATTAAAGAGTCATCATTTCTAGTAAAATCTTTTCCAAATAGTGCATTAAAATATACTTTTGATGCATGACCTTCTCTATTGCTCTCATCTTTATATTTTATTTCCTCAATATATTTTTTCAGAAGTTTATATTCATCTAGTCCAAGATATTTTAGAAATTTCATTTGTTGATTTATTTTTTCAGTTACTATATCTGTCCAAATAGAGTCTTTTGCATTCTGTAACCATTTAATTTGTTTTCTTACTTTTGAACTTGTATCATGACTTCCATAATATGGTATATTTTCAAAACATGGATTTCTTTTTTCATCACAAAATATAACTTTTATTTTTCTTTTTGCTAATTCACATAACAAGCACGCCGTTATAGATACTTCTGTTGTTTCAATTATCAGAGTAGATAGTTCTCCTAGAAAGATTCTAGTTATACCATCTCCTCTGATAACCATATAATTCAATTTTAAATCTAATTTTGCTCTACTTGTTATTACTACTGTTCTCCAACTCATTATCTTTTAAAGTTTTCAACATCCTGTAAAAGATTTATTCTATTTTCGAAAATACCAGTTGGTGATTGGTTTATTAAAAAAACTTTATCATTGTCAGAAAGTTTTTTATTTATTCTTAAAACACTTGTTTGTTTAGACCCTCCAATAGTTTCTAAATCTATACCTTCAGATGTTGTATTAAATATTCTAATTATTTTTTTTATTTGTATACACTGTTCATATATTGAAAGTTTTTCAAATTTTGATTTACCAGTTTCCAAGCATTTTATGGTATTTATTATTGCAGGTCTTTTTGAATAAATACTATTTATTATTTTTTCATATAGGTATTCATATATATCTATATTATCTTTACCTGTTAATTTTAAAGTTTCTTCCATATTTTTATCTTCTTTTTCTGTAGATGCATATTTTATAACTTGTTTTAAATACTTAGCTTTCTCATAATCTATCTTTAATTGAACAGCACTTTTCATTATTATTCTATCTCCTGTTCTTCCTGATATATGCATTGGATATCCATTAATTTCAAATAAACTATTTATTTTTATTTTAGGTATAAGTAAATTAGGATTTTTTAATCCACTATTTTCTAATATATATTCTTCTATATCTTTTAATTCATTTTTAGAATTTAAGACTTTATATAGTGGAATATTTTCTAAAGTTCTTATTTTATTACCTTTTTTATCTTCACTTTCTACATATGCAAAGAAAGAACCTGTTACTTTATTATATCCTCCATATTTTTCAACAGAAAGATTTTCATTTTTATTTGATTTTATAGGTAAATACCCTTGTCCACTTCCACTTTTTTCTTTATTTATAATATTTTGATCGAATAATCCTCCTTTAACAGAGTATGAATATCTAGTAAATAAAATTCCACCTTTTGAAAGCATCTTTTTAACGGTTTTTTTAGTTCCATTTTCTCCTTTTATCCAAGCAGTTTCATTTTTTGTTTTTACATCATTTTCATACATTCTATATAAGTTGTACTTTCCACCAGAATTTATAAATCTTAATACATTCTTAGTAAATTTAACATAATATACATTTCCTACAACTATTGCAAGGTATGCATCATGTGCATGATGTAAATCATTAAGTTCTCTTACTTTAACAAAATCTATTACCTCATTTCTAAAATCAGATGTATTTTCTGCTTTTGTATATACTATCTCACTTTCTTCCATTATTTTTTCAAGTATATTTGCAACTGCTTTTGTACTTTGTCCTGTAAATACTAACTGTCTTTCAATAAATGTTGCTAGTTCATTAGATGTTAATTCTATTTTTCTTGTAAGTCTTTCATGTTTTTTTTCATCTATTAATTTCTTTTCTAGTAATAAATCCCAAAATGAGTTTTGTTTCTTTTGAATAGTATTGCTCAAAGGATATTCATCTGATTTTCTACTGTTTACATCTTTTCTAACTAATACAAGATTTTTATTTATACTATCATCTTTTGTTTTTGATCTAGGATAAATATGATCTATATCATATTTTGTTGTAAATAGTTCTGATAACTCTATTCTTTCTCCTGTATACATATCTCTTCCCATTTGAGTGTAGTATAAATAAAGTTTTTTACTTCTTAATCTACTTTCTTCAATATTGCTCAATTTTTCTATCATACCATCATCTATAAATTCTTTTAAATATGCATGTTCTTCTTGTTTGCAATTTTTATAGCATTCTTCTAAATTCTTTTTCCTAGAAGATACTCTCTTTTTTTCTTTATCTCCTCTTGGCATCTCAATAAATATCCTTTTAGGTTCGCAACCCATAACCTCTTGTATTTCTTTTACCACTTTTACTGTTTGCCAAATTGATCTTTTTACAGATGGTGATACATACAAATCTTCCACTAATGTTTCATAATCTAAATTATTACTATCGATATCTTTAGATAAGTTTTTATTAAAATTGTTTATTATATTAGTATACTCAAATTGATTAGAAAGTAATTGCATAAGATTATAATTTGTTTCATACATAGCCTGAATTATATTTAAGTCAGTTTGTCCTTCTATATCTGTTTTTATTTCTGTTAGAAATTTTTTAGATAATTTTCCCCAACCATTAAAATTGATAGAAACTAATTTTTCTATTTGTTTATCTGTTAAATTTTTATATGAACTTTTTATTTTCTTTCTTAACATTTTCTTTTCACTACCAAGAACAGTAGACCATAAAATAACATTTTCTGCTATTTCAATATTTTTTATATTATTATCTAAATCTCCTAAAATATTTTTTAATTTTGCATAAGAATCCATCTTATTTTTGAAATCACCATCTATGCCAGATATTTCCACATCTAGTCCATATTCTCTTTTATAAAATTCTTTTATTTTTTTATTTGTTATTGTTTTGCCTGTTAAAAATAATTCTTCATAAATTTTCTTTTTTATTTTAACATCTGGTTTTTCATTATTTATTTTTAGATTATTTAATTCATTTAATACTCTAAATTTACTATATAGTATTGACTGATTTGGTAAGACATCTTCTCCAATTAGATATGTACATTTATTAGTCATTCTCATTATAAAGTTTTCTGCACTTTTATCTTTATCAACTATTTCATCAAAATTCCATGGATATATTTTTTCATTATTCTTCTTTTCAACCCAACAAAAACCTTTATCTTTGTCTTTATCATTTAGTGGTCCTACATAGTATGGTATTCTAAATGTAAGAAGTTTTTCAATTTTATATTTTGTCGAATATCCTTTACTATCATTTTTATTTAAAAAATCATAATGCTTTTCTGCATTTGATAATATTTTTCTTAATTCTTCTAAATGGAGTTGATATGGTAAAACCCCATTTTTTCTATCTATTTGCTTAGGCATAAATGTTAACTTTTCTGATTTACATTCTTCTAAAATTCTTTCTTTTATAGGATCTTCTTCCTTTATTTTGCTTAGTTTCTTTGTAATATATTTACAAAATTCTTCTTGATTAACTTTATTTCCACAATAGACTTTCTTCTTATTCTCTATATAATGTCCTGTATATTTAACATAATTGGCATCATTTTTATTAGATGGTATTGAAGAAAACATATTTTTATATTCTTCTGGAATATATGTTTTTATTATATATTTCAAGTCTGCAAGGTCTTTCTTATGTTTATCATATATTGATACCTTTGCATTTGATAAACAACTATTTCCATTTAAAATATTAGCTAATATAGACCAATCATATGTTTTTTTTATTTTTTCTAAAAAGAAAAGTTCATTTTCAGAAAGTAAATTTTCTATTTCTTCTAATTCCTGTTCATAATTATCAGTATTAAAAGTAAGATTTATAGCTTTATTATTTGTTTCTAATACTAAAGATTCATTATTAAATCCTTTTTTTAAATTTGTATTTTGACCATTTAATAATTTAAATAATTCCTTAGTCATATTCTCTTTTTCTTTTAATTCTATTTTATTTTCATAAGAAATTTTTATATTTTTAAAAAGAGAATTTAATTTATCTTTTTTAGTCATTTTATTATCTTTTAATGTATTTTCAAACATTTCTTCATTTAAGATATGTAATTCTATTCCTATTTCATAAAATGCTTCTATTAAACTTTCTTTTGCATCATGAAAATTCTTAACGGATTCAATTTCTTTATCTCCTAATAAAAAGTGTCCTCTATTTTTTATTATGTTATGTATTGCCAAATAAATAAGTCGAATATCTTTTTTTTCACTACTTTCGATTAAATCTTTACGTAGATGGTAAATAGTAGGATATAATTTATAGTATTCTTTATCTGTAAATTCTTTATCGTTAAATAATGCAAAAGGACAATCTTTTTCTGTCTTATCTTCTAAGTAGTATTTACTTTCTTTTAATCTTTGGAAAAATGTAGGATCAATTTTATTTATCTCTTCTGCAAAAAGTTCTTGTAATAATTTTATTCTTTCTTTTTTTCTAGCATTCATCCTTCTACTAGATCTAAAACTTCTTCTTTCAGAAGCTGTTTTTCCTTCTTCAAACAATCTTGAACCTATTAAATTTTTTCCTTTTGCTCTTAGTATATTATAATTTACATCTGTTACTGCCCATCCTAATGAGCTTGTTCCTATATCAAGCCCTAAAAAATATTCTCTTCCCATAGTAATACCTCCATTTTAATTTGACATTTAGTATCTTTTAATATACAATATAAATAAGTTTTAAATATATTTTAAATTACATCAAAAGTTCAAATAAAATTTTTTCAAACCGTATGCCTGCATTGTGCAGCATCTAAATAATTAACTTGCTATAGGGCAAGTTATTTTTTTATTCTTTTTGTTTTTTAACAAATAATTTATATTTTTATTCTACTCCAAATCCATGAAAAAATCTATCTTTTTCAAATAAAATATATTTTCTCTTTTCTATATACTCATTCTTATAAAATATAATTTAAAAATTTAATATAAAGTATAGATATATATCATCAAATAAGATATTATATAAAGT
>NZ_JARIBH010000025.1 GCF_029264495.1 Peptacetobacter sp. | reverse complement strand
CACAGAATCTAACTACTTCTTCAGCACTTCCAAGCTGTACACACTGTATAATATCACTTCTTAAATCATCATAACTTGGTAATACTTTGTATCCTAGTTTTTCAAACGCTCTAGCACAATATATCCGTCCCATTACAGCTTGAGATACTACATAAGGTGCCATAAAGAATCCTTGAAGAACACTTCTTGTTGTTCCAAAAGTAAGTCCACATTCTTTACCTATTCCCGGACAAGTTAATCTATAAGAAATCATATCTACTAAATCATGTCTACCAACTATATATCCACCAGTTAAGGCAAGTCCACCACCTGGATTTTTTATTAAAGAACCAGCCATTATATCTACACCTACATCTGTAGGTTCTTTAGTATCTAAAAATTCACCGTAGCAGTTATCAACCATTATTATAGCTTCTGGTTTTACTCTTCTTATTTCTTTAACTGCTTCTTCAATATCTTCTATTGAAAGAGATTTTCTCCATTCATAACCTTTAGATCTTTGTATCATTATCAGTTTTGTTTTATCATTTATTTTAGATTCTATACCTTCTATATCGATATTTCCATCTTCTCTAAAATCTAATTGGCTATATGTAACTCCATATTCTTTTAAACAACCTTTTTCTTCTCTTATACCTATAACACCTTGTAAAGTATCATATGGAGCTCCTGTTATAGAAAGTATTTCATCTCCAGGTCTTACTAACCCTTGAACTGTAAGTGATAAAGCATGTGTCCCATTTACTATAATTGGTCTAACTAATGCATCTTCTGTATGGAATACTTTAGCGTATATTTCTTCTATCTTTTCTCTACCTAAATCATTGTATCCATAACCAGTAGTCCAGTTGAAGTGATTATCACTTAAATTAGCTTCTTGCATCGCTCTTAATACTTTATATTGATTATATTCTCTTATTTCTTTTATCTCATCGAATTTAAATTTAATATCTTCCATAACTTCTTCTGAGAATTTCATCATTTCATCGTCTATGTTGTAGTGTTCTTTTAAAAATTCTTTTGTAATATCTAACATTTCTAATTCCTTTCTAAACTTGTTACCTAAATTTTTTAATATATAAAACTCACATCTTCAACAGGTTGAATAGTTGATACTGCATGTTTATATATTAAACTCTGTTTTTTATCTTCTCCCTCTAAAAGTATAACATAACTATCGAAACCTTTTACAGTTCCTTTAACTTTCACTCCATTTACAAGATATATAAAAACAGAATGTTTTTCTTTTCTCGCTTGATTTAAAAATAAATCTTGAAGATTTAGTACTGTATTTTTCATTTTAATCTCCCCCTTAATTTATATTCTTAAATAAATTAAATCTCTTCTCTAATAAATTTTAATACTTCATTTTTTAAATCTTCTGCTGAAGCAAATTTATCTATTTCAAACCATTTTGCATCTTCATATCTTCTAAACCATGTTAACTGTCTTTTAGCATATCTTCTAGAATCTCTTTTAATTATTTCAATAGCTTCTTCTAAAGTATATTCTCCTTTGAAATATTTTATGATTTCTTTATATCCGATTCCCTGCATTGATATCATATCTTCAGTATATCCTCTATTAAGCAGACCTTTAACTTCTTCAATAAGCCCATTTTTAAGCATTATATCAACTCTAAGATTTATTCTATCATATAACTCTTTTCTATCTCTATTTAAAACAATTATTATTGGCTTATACTTTTTATTGTATCTCAAATCTTTTGAAAAGTCATTCATCTTTTCTCCACTCATTAAAACTTCAATAGCTCTAATAACTCTTTTTGTATTATTTGGATGAATTCTTTGTGCTGCATCTTTATCTAAAGATAGTAATTTTTCATACATATAATTAGGTCCATTTTCTTCCAACTCTTTGTTTAACTTATCTCTAAGTTCTTGATTTGCATTTGATTTTGCAAAATCCATATCATATATAAGTGAATTTAGATATAAACCTGTACCTCCTGTTACAATTACATTTTTTCCATTTTTTGAAATTGTATCTATATAATCTTCTGCCATATTTTTATATTCAGATACAGAAAATGGTGTTGAAGGATCTATTTCATCTACTAGATAATGTTTAACACCTTGCATTTCTTCTTCTGTAACTTTAGCACTACCTATATCCATGTATTTATATATTTGCATAGAATCTGCTGATACTATTTCTGCATTTATTGATTTTGCAAGTTGTATTGATAAATCTGTTTTTCCTACTGCAGTAGGTCCAGTAAGAATTATAAGTGGTATCATATATACTTACCTCCTGTTTACATAATTTTATTAATTTCATATATTTACATAATTCTTTTAAACATTTTTTCTATTTCATTTTTTGATATCTCTACCATAGTAGGTCTTCCATGAGGACAAGTATATGGATTTTTACATTTTTCTAGTTGTCTAAATAAAGACTCTATTTCTATATTTCTAATTTTATCATTTGCTTTTATTGCCGATTTACACGCCATTATTGCAAATCTATCATCTTTTAAATCATAATTATTTTTAATTTTATCTATATTATCAATTATTTCTAGTATAAATTTTTCAGATTGAGGTGTTCCAAAAAGATTCGGCACTCCTCTTATTAAAATATTATTTCTTCCAAAAATCTCAACATCAAATCCAAAATTTTTAAAAATATCGATGTTATTTTCTACTTGTATCATATCTACACTAGATAACTCTATTACTATTGGATCTAATAACATTTGCATATGAATTTCTCTTCTATAAAATGAATTCATATATCTTTCAAAAAGTACTCTTTCGTGTGCTGCATGTTGATCCATAAGATACATAGAATCTCCTTTTTGCAAGACTATATATGTATCAAATATCGTACCTACTACTTTATAATATTTTAAAGAAAAATTCATCTCTTTATTTTCAAGAAAATCTATCTTTTCATTTTCTAAAATATTTCCGTTTGATGTAAATTTCATTTGAGATTCTTCTTCTAATACTTTACTATTTAAATTATTGTCTAGTTCATTTTTTTTGTATAGATTATGATTTCTCGATTCGTAGCTATCTAAATTGTTTTTATAAATATTATTTTCTTTTTTATAAATATTATTTTCTTTATTTAAATTATTTGTTTCATCTAAATATAAATTATTTAAGTCATTCGTATTTGAATTTTCAGTATTAAATTTACTTGTTTTAATACTATTATCTTCAATATTTTTATTATCCTTATTAACTGTTCTTAAATTATTCTTTGTATTGTAATTTCTTTTTTCAGCATCATCTAATTTTATGAATGAATTAACATCTACGCTCTCCATTAATTCAATTGGTTTTATATCGTCTATTTTATTAGAGTTATTATCAGTATTAGAAACAAATACATCTGATTTATTAGAACTGTTTACTTTATTAAAACTATTTACTTTATCAAATGTTTCATATTTTCCAATTAAACTTTCTTTTAAAAGTTTAGCTTTTAAATATTCCATTATTTCTAATCTTATTTCATGTTCTTTTTCAAATTTCACTTCTATTTTTCCTGGATGAATATTAACATCTATTTTTTCTGGATCTAAGTGTAAATTTATAAAACATATTGCATGTTTATTTATAGGTATTATAGATTTATATGCTTCTGATATTGCATCGAAAATAACCTTACTTTTTACAAAACGTCCATTTATATATACATGTTGTAAATTTCTATTTGAACGATATATATTATTATTTCCTATATATCCATCTATTTTGAATAAATTACAATTATAGTTGATTTCTATTAAATTCTCAGCGATTTCTCGACTATATACACTTCTTATAGCACTTATAAGCTTTTTATCTCCAGGAGTATTAAGCATAGTTTTGCCTGAATTTATATATTTAAATTTAACATTTGGATAACCTATTGCCAATTTATTTATTATATCTGATATATTCATTAATTCTGCATGGTCGGTTTTTAAAAATTTTTTTCTAGCAGGAGTATTGAAAAAGATATCTTTTATACTTATACAAGTTCCATTATTTGCACCAACTGCTTCTTTAGTTTCTATCTTTCCTCCTATCAAAGAAATTTTAGTACCTACAGACTCTTCTGTGTATTTCGTAATCATCTCTAGTTTTGAAACAGCACAAATAGATGCAAGAGCTTCTCCTCTAAATCCAAGTGTAAATAAATTAAATAAATCATCTATTTTATCAATTTTACTTGTTGCATGTCTTAAAAAACATTTTTTAACTTCACTTGATGGAATTCCTATTCCATTATCGGTTATTTTTATAAGGGATTTCCCTCCACCTTCAATTTCTACTACTATTCTACTTGATTGTGCATCTATAGAATTTTCTATTAATTCTTTTACAACAGAAGAAGGTCTTTCAACAACTTCTCCTGCTGCAATTTTATTTATAGTAATATCGTCTAGTAGGTTTATTTTATTTTTCATAATAACCTCCTAAATTTTATTTATAATTTTTATTAGTTACTTTCACCTTTTGCTAATTTTTGTAATTCAAATATTTTGTTTATAGCATCTAATGGAGTCATATTCATTAGATTTATAGATAAAATTTCTTCTTCTAATTTGCTTTTTTCTATATTTCCAAATGAAATCTGTACTCCAGAAGAACTATATTCTATCTTTTTATCTTTTTTTGATTCACTTTCTTTTTTTCTAAGTTCTTTAGTAAGTTTTTCTATTTTTTCTTCTAATTCTTTATTTTTTAATTCAAGTTCTTTGTTAGAAGTTTCAGTTGATGAAAGTGCATTTAATACACCCATATTATTCACATGATTTTTTTCTAAATCTGTAAGTATTTCCGATGATCTACTTATTACTTCATCTGGAAGTTTTGCTAGTTTTGCTACATAGATACCATAACTTTTATCAGCAGCTTGAGGAATTATTTTTCTAAGAAATATTACATTGTTTCCATCTTCTTTTACATCAATAGAATAATTTTTTACTTCTTTAAACTCTTCTTCTAAATCTGTAAGTTCGTGATAGTGAGTAGCAAATAATGTTTTACATTTTATATTCTTTTGAATATATTCTACTATTGACCACGCCAAACTTATACCATCATAAGTACTTGTTCCTCTACCTATTTCATCTAAAATTACCAAACTTTTATCTGTAGCATTTTTTAAAATAGTTGATACTTCATTCATTTCAACCATAAATGTAGATTGTCCTTGAGATAAATCATCACTTGCACCAACTCTTGTAAATATCCTATCCATTATAGGAATATTCGCATAGTCTGCTGGAACAAATGAGCCTATATGAGCCATTAATGATATAATTGCAGTTTGTCTCATATAAGTCGATTTACCTGACATATTAGGACCTGTTATTATATTTATAATATTTTCACCTTGTTTTAAATAAGTATCATTAGAAACAAAGTTTTCTATACCTACTATATTTTCTACTACTGGATGTCTACCATTTTTAATATCTAAAATATTCTCATCATTTATAATAGGTTTTACATATCCATTATTAGATGCTACCTCAGCTAAAGATGTATACACATCTACATTTGCTACTGTATGTGCAACTTCTTGTATTCTATTTATATTTTTATATATTTCTGTTCTAATTTCTGTAAATATTTCATATTCTATTGCTTTTATTTTTTCTTCTGCATTTAGAATTTTTTCTTCTATTTCTTTTAATTCTGGTGTTATAAATCTTTCAGAATTACTAAGTGTTTGTTTTCTTATATATGTATCATCTATATTTGCTTGAGATAAATTGGCTTTTGTTATTTCTATGTAATATCCAAAAACTTTATTAAATCCTATTTTTAAAGATTTGACACCTGTTTTTTCTTTTTCTTTTAGCTCAATATCTTTTATTATATTAGCACCATTTTTAGAAATATCTCTAAGATTATCTAATTCTTGGTTATATCCATTTTTTACAATATTACCATCTTTTATAGTAATTGATGGTTCTTCTAAGATAGAATTACTTATTAAATTATAAATATCTTCTAATGTATCCATACTGCCTATATATTCTTTTAATATACTACATTCTGAATTTTTAACATTATCTTTTAAAAGAGGTAATTTTTCTATAGAATTTTTTAAATTTATAAGCTCCTTAGGTGTTACTTTTTCAAAAGCAATCTTTCCACAAATTCTTTCAATATCATATATTTTCTTTAGAGTATCTATTAAATCTTCTTTTAACATATAATCATTATTTATTTCTTCTATTATATTTAATCGATATTCTATTTTTTCTTTATTTATAAGAGGTTGTTCAACATATTTTCTAAGAAGTCTTCCTCCCATAGCAGTTGAAGTTTTATCTAATACATGTAGTAATGACCCCTTTTTCTTACTTCCCCTTATAGTTTGAGTTAATTCTAAATTAGATCTAGTAAACATATCTAAAACCATATATTCTGATGAGTTGTAAATATTTATAGAACTCATATTAGATGTTATCTGTTTTTGAGTTGAGAATATATAATTCAAAATAATAGCAATACTTTTTAATATAAGATTATCATTATCTAAATTTAGAGTTTCTATATAATCCTTTGAAAAATAATCATATATTATATCTTCATCTTCCATAGTTTTATCAAAACTTTCATTTATATATATATTTGCTATTGTAGAAATATCTTTTATTTTATCTATAAATGAAAGATCATTTATTATTATTTCAGATGGATTTACTTTTGCTATTTCTTCAATTATTTTATCCTCATTTAAGTATGTTGAATTTAATTCTCCTGTACTTATATCTACATATGATAATCCGATCATTTTTTTACTTTTATATATAGACATAAGATAATTATTTTTCTTATTTTCAAGTAAAGACCCTTCTAAAACTGTTCCTGGAGTTATAACTCTAATAACATCTCTTTTTACTATTCCTTTTGCTTGAGATGGATCTTCTAATTGTTCTCCTATGGCAACTTTATATCCATTTTCTACTAATTTCGAAATATATGCATTTGCAGAATGAAATGGAACTCCACACATAGGTGCTCTTTCTTCTAAGCCACAAGATTTACCTGTAAGAGCTATTTCTAATGTTTTTGAAGCAACAATAGCATCTTCAAAAAACATTTCATAAAAATCTCCTAATCTATAAAATAATATACAATCTTTGTACCTTTCTTTTGTTTCCATATACTGTTTCATCATCGGTGTAAGTTTTTTTATATCTATTTCCATATTTTCCCTCCATTTCATTAAAAAAATTCTAAAATATATGTTATTTAAAGTTAGTTATATAAAAATATTTTTTACAATAAACTTTTTTAATCAAAAATTTTATTTAATATTGGTTATTTTATTATATCATACTTTTTATTATTACGTAGCTAAGCATTATAGTTTAATCAATTGAAATAAGCTTTATTTTTTAGTACAATTAAATCGTAATTTATAATATACATTTTTTTAATTTTAACTATAATATATTTATTATTTATATTTAATTAGATTTTGGGGAGGTTTATTTTGAAAAATATTATTTATAACATAGGGCTTTGTAATGGTTGTTTTGATTGTCATACAGCTTGTGCTAAGATACATTCTGATAAAGGTGGTCAGAGTTGTAGAAAAATGAAAAGGATTGATAATCCTATTGATAATTCTTTAAAACTTATTACAGATGCTTGTAGACACTGTGATGACCCTACATGTGCTAATAATTGCCCACAATTTGCATTATCTGTAGATCCAATAACAGGATTTGTTATTTTAGATGAAGATAAATGTATTGGATGTCAAATTTGTTCTTTTGTCTGTCCATTTGATGTTCCTAAATTTATTAATGGTAAAATGGTAAAATGTGATGGCTGTAATGATAGAGTAAAAAAAGGATTACTTCCTGCTTGTGTAGAATCTTGTGAAAGAAATGCATTGCAGTTAGTTGAAAACTAATATCATTTTACTAAAATAAAAAAATAGATGAAAATTTTTCATAGTTTTGGTATAATATGTAAAAGTATGTGTATTAAATTTTGATTACACTAATTGATTAATAAAATTATTTTCAGGAGGCTTATATATGAATAAAGTAGTAATAATTGATCATCCATTAGTTCAACACAAATTAACTTTAATGAGAGATAAAAATACTGGTTCAAAAGATTTTAGAGAATTATTAACAGAAATAACTATGCTTATGGGGTATGAAATAACTAGAGATCTTCCACTTGAAGAAGTTGAAATAGAAACTCCTTTAGTTAAAGCAAAATCTAGAGTTATAGCTGGTAAAAAATTAGGAATTGTACCTATATTAAGAGCTGGTTTAGGAATGGTTGATGGTTTAGTTTCTTTAGTTCCTGCAGCAAAAGTAGGTCATGTTGGATTATATAGAGATCCAGAAACATTAAAACCAGTTGAATACTATTCTAAATTCCCTAAGGATATAAATGAAAGAGAAATGATAGTTGTAGACCCTATGCTTGCTACTGGTGGTTCTGCTGTTGCAGCAATAGATGTTCTTAAAAGAGAAGGAGCTAAAAGTATAAAATTAGTTAACTTAGTAGCTTCTCCAGAAGGTATAGCAGAAGTTCACAAATATCATCCAGATGTTGACATATTCGTAGCAGGACTTGATGAAAAATTAAATGATCATGGATATATACTTCCTGGTTTAGGTGATGCAGGAGATAGATTATTTGGAACTAAATAATTTATTGAAATTTAATTAATTTTGTATTTAAATACTGTCTGACATGTTTATATGTTTTGACAGTATTTTTATATATAGAATTGTATATAGAAAAAAATCTCTCTAATTTATAGAGAGATTTTTTATTTATTTATTAATTGTTATCAAGTTTGGCTTCTTCTTTCTTTTTAGTTAACATAGAGTAAACTACCATTACTAAAACTATAGCTATTAATGATATTGTAACTCCATTACCACCTAAAAATTCTTGTAATTTTCCAAGTATTATACCTACTATTGCAAAGTCTGAATCTGAGAAAGTAGAGTTTGCAACACCTAAATTTCCTAAAACCGGAAGTAATCCAACTGGTAAAAATGATATTAATATCCCATTAACAAATGAACCAAGCATTGCTCCTCTTCTACCACCTGTTGCATTACCAAATACACCTGCTGTTGCTCCACAGAAGAAATGAGGAACAACTCCTGGAATTACTATTGTAAGTCCCATAATTCCTAATATAAACATAGAAGCTATACCTCCCATAAATGAGCATATAAATCCTATAAGAACTGCATTTGGAGCATATGGGAATACTATTGGACAATCTAGTGCTGGTCTTGAGTTTGGAACTAATTTAGTTGCTATACCTCTAAATGCAGGTACTATTTCATTAAGAACTAACCTAACACCATTTTGTATTAATATAAATCCTGCTGCAAATTTTAATGCCTGTATCATTGAGAATACTAAGAAGTTTTTACCTCCAGATAAATTAGTTTCAACATAATTTGATCCCGATGCAATTGCAACTACTATGTAAAGTACTAACATTGTTATAGATATTGATACTACTGAATCTCTAAGGAAACTTAAAGATTTAGGTACATTCATCTCTTCTGTAGATTTTGAATTTTTGCCTACTTTTGTACCGATCCAACCTGAAAGAGCATAACCTACTGATGAGAAATGCCCCATTGCTACAGAATCATTTTTTGTTATTTCTTTCATAAAAGGTTGACATATTGATGGGAATATAACCATTACTATTCCAAGAGCAAGAGCACCTGTAAATACTAATTGTACACCCTTCATTCCTGAAACTGAAAGTATAACTGCTACCATACAAGCCATATATAATGTAATATGTCCTGTTAAGAATATATTTTTAAATTTTGTAAATCTTGCTATTATTATATTTGCTATCATACCAAAAGCCATTATAAGTGCTGTTGCTTGACCATAATCTTTTATTGCTAGTGCAACAACTGCCTCATTATTTGGTATTACTCCATTTATATGGAATCCATATTGGAACATTTCTCCAAATGGGGCTAATGATGCTGAAATTATATCAGCTGATGCAGATATAACTACAAACCCAACCATTGCCTTTAATGTAGCTTTTATTATATCTTCAAAAGGTTTCTTCTGAAGTAATAGACCAACTAAAACTATTATCCCAACTAAAACAGATGGTTCTTGGATAAAATCGACTAAATCGCCTAATATTCCTTGCATTTTTTCCTCCTTATTTATACCCTATTGTACTTTTCTAAGAAAAATATTATTAATATCCTATTTTTTCTTTTATTTTCATTTTTAACTCTTCTCTATCTAAAAGAGAATCTAAAACTATAAGATTTGGTAAGTGAGATGCACTTGCTTCTAAATCTTTTCCTGTAACAAATATTTCTGCTTGATCTGCTGTTGCATCTGCAAGAGAGTTATGAGATGCTTGATATTCAGAAGCTGCTCCTAACTCATTAAGTATATCTGTTATATTCATTTCTACCATAAAACTTGATCCTAATCCTGATCCACAAACTGCCATTATTGTTTTCATATTACATTACCTCCATAATTTCTTCTTCATTTTTTGAATTTAATATTTTTTCTATTTTTTCACTATTCATACATATTTCAGCTAGACGTTTTATATTCTCTATATGAGAAGAACTATCTATAGCTGTTATTGTAAAGAATATTTTTATAGGTTTCCCTAAAAAATCTACTTCTTTGTTTAGTTTAACTACACATAAATCTGTTTTTAATGCTCCATCTTCTGGTCTTGCATGTGGCATTGCTATATGATCTGCTATACAGAAATATGCTCCAAATTCTTCTATCTTGCCTAAAATAGCATCATAATATTCTGGACTTGCAGAACCTGCTTTTACCAATTCATCACAAGATAGTTTAATTGCTTCCTTAAAATTATTAACTTCTTCAACTATTTTTATTATCATTATTCTATCTCCATACTTAATTATTTAAACCATAATTTTTAAATCAAAGTATTTTTCTGCATTTTTAAATTTTTCTGCATTATTATTTTTTGTAAGTATATTTATTAATTCTATTAGATTTTTATTTTCATCTTTATTTGCAAGAACAACTATAGCTTTTATTCTTACATCTGTATTTTCTCCAAAGTATATTTCATCTTTTAAAGTTAGCATAGATACTGCATTATTTATTACATTTTTATTAGATGCATGTACAAATGCTATTTCTGGAATAAACACCATATATGTACCTAAGTCTTCAATAGCTTTTATCATATCTGTTACATATTCTTCATTTACATCATTTGATTTTATAAGTGGTTTAGTAGCTTCTTGTATTGCATCTTTCCAATTATCAGCATCATATAAAAAACTAGCATTTTTTATACTTATAATTTCTGCAACAGATGATACATTATTTCCTTTATATTTAGATACTAAATACTCACTACTTTTTTCATATATATTATTAAAAGCTAGTTTTTTTAGTTTTAAAACATCATCTATGTTTAGCATTGGATTAACTTCTACATATTCAATATCTTTATTTCTTATTGGAACAGTAGAAATTATTATATCAAAATCTTTGTTTTTTAATTCTTCTTCAAGATTATTCAATCTACAAATTCCACTAACTTTTATTTGAGGTAGCATTATCTCCATTCTTGCACTAAGTAACCCTGCTGTTGAAAGTCCACTATTACATACTATCAAAGCTTTTGTATCAAATATTTCTTGAGTTTTTCTTTCAAAAGCTGCTCCAAAGTGCATCGCCATATATGATATTTCATCATCTGGAAATTCAACACCAACTTCACTTTCATATTTTTTCATAACATCTTCTGTTATTTGATATATGATTCCTAGTTTCATTTTAATATCTTCTTTTAAAGGATTTTCTATCCCAAAATTGTTTTGTATTCTGTACATTGCTACAGTAAAATGCATTACAACTGAATTTATAAATTCAAAATCATTAGAATAGTCAATTCCTGTATAATTTCCCATATCTTCAATTATTCTCATTGCTAGATACTTATTTGAATCAATTTTACTTCCATCAGATTTATCATTTATGAAACTCATAACTTTTGCACTTTTAAACCATTTCATAATATAACAAATTTCTCTTTTATCTTTTGTCTTATCAGAAAATACTTCTTTTATTATTCTAAATTCTTCTTCTTTAGATTTTTCTTCTATATATTTATCTGTATAATTGAAATTTGAACATTCTTTCATTCTTATAAAACAATATAATATAATAATTGTTAACTCTTTAAATGAGGTGTCAGAGTATTTAAGAGAAAGTTTATCTTCTACTTTGTTTATTCTTTGTTCAATATCATTTTTTTGATTTTCAAAATCATCTATTATCATTTTTAAAAATCTATAACCATCTCCAATAGTTATTTTATAGAATAAATTTATAAAAGCATATCTTATATCTTCTTCATCTCCATCAATAAAAGTTCCTTTATAAGCTTTTGAAATAGTGTTTATTCTAAGATTGTTTAATACTTCTTTTGCTTTTTTTAAATCAGATATAATCGTATTTTTGCTTACTGATAGCATCTGAGCAAGTTCTTCAACCTTACTATTTCCAATCAAAATATTTAAAGCAATAAAAATTACTCTATCCTCTGGTGAGTTTATTTCAGCACAATCAAATATTGATGCAAATGTTACAATATCTCTTTTTCCTTTAAATTCTAACTTAATCCCATATCTCGGTGTTCTAATTAATGAAATATTATCATTTTCTTTTAATGTATACTCTATATTATCTAAATCATATCTTATTGTTCTTACACTGACATTAAATTCTTCAGATATATGTTTTATTGTCGTGTAATCTTTTTTATTATATAAGTATTTTAAAATACTATTTTGTCTTTCGTTTAATGTGATCACTTTTTTCATCTCCTAGGATTATTTATATATTAATTATATATATTTAATTTTTTTGCCGCAATTGAAATCTATTTCCCCTATTGTGGCAAATAAAAAAAATAAATGCCACAATGATTAATAAGTATTTTTCAATTAAATTTTAATATACATATAAAAAGAATGTGTATTTCTACACATTCTTTTACGATTTTTATACATTTTAATCTATAATCCATTCTTTTTTTATATTCCAAACAGCTCCTTGTATTCCATTTATTGTTACATCTTTCCCATTTTTTAAAATATCTAAATTTCTAAAGAGATTTTTCCAACTCATCATAATTTCCTTTTTTAAATCTGGATAAAAATCTGTTAATACAACTTTATTTTCTAAAACTCCATATTGATTTATTTTATTTTTAAATACCTCTTCATCTTCTTTGCTTTCACCAAGATACTTCAAACACATTATTCTATTCCAATCTCTTACATCAAATAAAACAACTTCATCTAATGGAATTTCAAGTTTTAAAATTTTGTCTAAATTTGAATTCTCAATATTGTATAAGTCTTTAAATACCCAATATGGATACTCTGCTTTCTCTGGCTTTTTTACATATTTATTTAATTCTTTAGCAAACCATGAATATACTGTTGTAAATATTTTTGAACTTTCACCATATTTTTTATTAACATATTCTTCTTTTGAAAAACATATCCCTTCTTTATTTATTTTATCTACAACTTTTTCTGTTTGTAATGTATATACAACTATTTTATTATTTTTGTTATCCATTCTTCTTTTACCTCCCAAATATTTCCATAGCAAGAATCATTATTTGATTTTATATTTTCATCAAACAACCTACTCCAACTACTTATAATCTCATTTTTTATTTGAGGATAAAATCTACTCATATAGGCTTTTGCATCACTCATTCCATAATCTGTCAATAGTTTTTTATGTCTATTATAATCAGATTTATCTTTAGGAATATATGAATAATTCAATATCATTCCCCATTTTTCTATATTTACATATGTTATTATTTTAGGATCTATTTCTAATTCAAGTATAACAGAATTTTTGTCATTCATCATAGTTGCATCTTTCTTAAATGATACCCATATAGGATAATTTACATCTTCAGGTTTTTCTTTTGATAAAGGTCCATTATTTGATAGCCAATCATAAACTTCTAAAACTAAATTTGTATGTTCTTCTAAATCTTTCTTTATGTATTCTTTTTTAGCAATATATCTACCTTCTTTTTTCAACTGTTCTAAAACATCTTTATTTTGTTTAGTCCATACTTTTATCTTTTCCATTTTATTTTCTTTCCTTTTGTAAAATATATTATTATTTTAAATATTCTATAATTATAAATAATATCCTTTATTTTTGTAATAATTTGTATTTATATTTTCTCATACAAAAAAGATGCTAAAATCATTAGCATCTTTTAAAATTATTTATCTAAAATTATTTTTCAAAGTGTTGATAATCTTTTACGTTTTTCCAGTTTCCTCCCCATTTCCAACCTCTTAATATAAACGCATTATAACATGCATCACCTTTTTTTATCATTCCCTTTACATTTTTATTTCTATCAATGTATGGTTTTCCATTTGCTGGATAAACAGTATTATTTTTTACTTGAGGGTTATATAATGGATTTATATCTATAGCTAATCCTTTTGAATGTTTAGAAATAACTTTTGTATTATTAACTAGTCTGTAACAAAAACTAGATGTATTATTATCACTCATAGACAATTCATCATTGGCTGAATATTCATCAATCATATTTATTTTTTCTATAGGATACTTAGCTTTATATAAGTCATTAAAAATATCTGAAATATCTTTAGCAACAGATTTATTTACTATTAATACTCCATCATTATGATAAGAATCATCAAATCCATAATAGATAATATTAATTTTTCTTAAATCATCATATGTTATACCTTTATGATTTTTAGGCATTGAAAAACCATCCATTTTCATTTTTGTTTTTTCATCTATTACAATTGGCTTAAAATACTCTTTTTTATTTATATGAGTACTATTATCTATAGTACATTTTCCTATTTTTATAATATCTTTATTTTTTAATATACTAGTATCTATTCCTTTTCCAGTAAAGACCATACCATTATCTTTCGCCAAAAGAGATGATGTCAATGCATCTATAAGTGCATTTCCATCTGTACAATAAAATTTCTTTGTATCTTTATAAAAATTATTTAAAATGACTCTATTTGTTTCGTATCTATTCTTACCAAATAATCTTTTTGATGCATAATATGATGAAACTTTATTAGTAATAACCTTGTCTCCTCCAATAGTATAGTATTTTACATTATTTTTTAATTCATGATTTATATTATTTCCATCTGTAAGTAAAATAGGAGCTTTATCTCTTGCAGATATAGATGCAACAGACATTGCATCAGCTTCTCCTTTAAATCCATTTACTATAAATGCTTTATCATAGTTACCAATAATTTTTGCAATTTCTTTAGATGTTTCTATTCTATTCTTTCCATTTATTCTAAATATTTTCTTTCCTAGTGATATAATCTGATTTTCTACTTTTTTAGATATAGCAGCTTCTCCACCTATTATATATACATTTTCTGCTTTTTTTATTGTTTCAAGACTTTTTTCTGGGATAACATCTTTTTTTATAGGTACTATAGGTGCATTTTTAAATCCAGACAAACTAGATGCAGATAAACCATCAGCTAAAGAAACTGTAGAGTTTACTAATATTACTGTATTATAATTAGATAATTTCTTTGAAATTTTAAACGCTGTATCATATCTATCAACACCTTTAATTTCCTCTACACTTAAAGCATTTAAATTATTTGATGATGAAAAAGTTGTAGCTATTAATATAGATAATAAAAAAATTTTTATTTTTCTTTTAATTTTCATAAAATCCTCACTATTTTTTAATTAATTTTTATGTCTTACTCTTAATTTTACTCCTAAACTTTCTGCAAGTTCTTTAGATTTTTTTATTTCTTCTTCAGTAATTTCATCTACAACAGAAAAAGCTATATTTATTCCACATTCTTTACATTCTTTTGCAAAATTTAACATAGCATCAAAAGATTTTTCTCCAAATTTTGGTCTAGTCACTCTACAATAACTTTCTTTATCTGGAGCATTTAAACTTATTGAAACAGAGTCTATACAATCTTTTATACATTCAGCTGTATTTTTATTATGTATAAGATCTCCTAAACCATTTGTATTTATTCTTATTTTTATATTTTTTTTAGATTTTATGTATTTTGCTGTTTCTATAAGGTCATCCATTCTCATCATTGGTTCACCAAATCCACAAAATACTATTTCTTTGTATTCAGATAAATTGAATTTTTCTAAATCTCTTTTTATTTCTTCCATTGATGGATCGTGGTCTAGCCATAAACTATTGTTTCCACCTACTGTTTCATGTTCTTCTCTAACACAAAAAACACATCTACATGGACATTTATTGGTTAAATTTACATAAAGACTTTCTCCTATAGGATAAAATATTGTCATCATAATATAATCACTCTTCTTTCATATAATTTCTAATAATATTTATTATTATTGATAAATTTATTTTACACAATATATTATACTATATTGCAGATTATAAATCTTAAAAACTTTATTCTTAGTATATTGTACCCATACAAATTTATTATAAAAAATTTTTATTATTTTCTTAAATTCTAAAATCTATGGAAATCGTTTGCTACTTGTAATATAATTAAGTATAAGTAAATTTATTTTGGGGAGTTGATAATAATGAAATTTAACAAATTCAATGCAAACCAGATTAGAGAAATAAATAAAGGTATAAGTTTAGGTTTAGATGTTTCTGTTTATGAAAATGAATGTTTTGACTATAATCAGATGAGAGAGATAAGACTTGGTTTAAAAGAAAATCTAGATGTCTCTATTTATGCTAAGCCAACATTTGATAGTAGAGATATGAAAATTATAAGAGAAGCATTAGAAAATGGTCACGATATTTCAA
The DNA here is from genome assembly GCF_029264495.1 of Peptacetobacter sp. Classification (GTDB taxonomy): domain Bacteria; phylum Bacillota; class Clostridia; order Peptostreptococcales; family Peptostreptococcaceae; genus Peptacetobacter. The sequence continues at coordinate 10,916 of NZ_JARIBH010000025.1, read as the reverse complement.
AATATGTAAAAGAAGGTTTTTCATCTAAAGAACTTTATTGGATATCAAAAGGACTAAAAGAAGGTTTAGATATTTCTATTTATGCTAAGAAAAATTTTGATAGTTATAAAATGGCTGAAATATTTGGAGCTTTAAAATCCGGACTTGACTTATCTGAATTTGATTTAGATAGTTTATCTGAATATCAGCTACAACAAATTATATTAGGTCTTCGTGCTGGTATAGATGTTCAATCTTATGCTTATCCATCAAATGATAATATGTTTGAAGATAGAGTTAAATTAGTTAGAGAATGTGTTGGAAATGCATTAGCTTCTGGAGAAAATGTAACTCAGCAACAACTTAATATAATATGTCATTATAAAAATGATGGTCTTGATACAACATCTTGGGAAAACTATAAATTTGATAGAGATAGATTAGAACAAATTGTAAAGGGATTGGAAGATGGCGTAAATGTCGATATTTTTGCAAAACCAAAATTTACAAAAGAGCAAATGTATGAAATTCGCCATGGTCTTATAGAAAATTGTGATGTTTCTATTTATGCAGATACAAATTTTGATGCTGAACAAATGTGCGAAATTAGAAAAGGATTGAGAATTGGACTTGATGTTTCTTCTTATGCAAAACCTGTATTTGATAGACATCAGATGTATGAAATTAGAAAAGCATTAAAAGAAGGTGACGATGTTTCTATACTTGCTAATTCTGAGTTTGATTTTACTCAGATGAGACAGATAAGAAAAGGTCTTTCTGATGGTGTAAATGTTTCTATCTATGCAAAACCTGAATTTTCATCAAATAAAATGTATTATATTTATAAAGGTTTAAGTGAAGGTTTTGATATGAAAAAATATTTAGATTTTGATGAAGAGCAATTAAAACGCATTGTAGCTGGTCTTTTTGAAGCACTTGAAATATGCAAAAAAAGATATGGAATACAAGAATAAATATATTTTTAAATTTTAATTATAAAAATACCGATATATCCTTATATTTTATGGATTTATCGGTATTTTATTTTATATGACTATTGTTAAATTTATTAATAAAAAATATATAATCTTCCTCTTTTATTAATGCTATAATTTATATTTTTCTTTTATATTAATTTTGTCAAATGCTAATCCTATAATTACAAATACGATTGCACTTCCAACTGGTTGCACAAAGCTCATTAAACTAAGTACAAAAGCAGCTTTCATACTTCCTATCATAATTCCTTCTGCTATCATATATAATACTGTTCCCAATATACCTGCATATATAGTTGCTAAAACATTTCTTTTAGTTATTATTTTTTCAGATTTATTAGTAAAAAATGGAACTAATATTGGTTTTATAATCATTGTTGGTATAGCCCATATAGCAGAACCAGTAGCAATATCTGCAAATCCAGCTCCTATAGCTGCTGCTGCAAATGCATATGGTCTTGGTAATAAAACTGCTGCTAAATATATAAAAGCATCTCCTAAATGTACATATCCTGCATTTGCTCCAACTGGTATATGGAAAAGATATGCTACTGATAAAAATATCATTGCTGCTAATAAAGCTGATAATACCATTAATTTTGTTTTATTATTTGTTTCTGTACTACTCATTTCTTCCTCCTACACAACTCATACAAATTAAATTTTTCTATAAGAATATGATACATCAACTCATACAATTTTAAAATATATTTGCGTATTTTTCTTTATTATCCAAAATTGTATGACTACATTTTAATGATGATTACTTTATTTTAAAATTTATATTATTTTTTATTCTTTTGTTATTAAAGTTTAATATATTAATTTATTATTTAATTATATAAATTTTAAATTAATAGAACTCTTAGTAAAACTTTGAATTTTCTACATACAAAAAGCTATAGTACTAAATACTATAGCTTTTATTAAAATTATTAATTATGATTTTTTACTTGTAAATTCTATTGTGAATAATACTGCATTACCTCTATTTGTCATCTTATATTCAAATCCATGCTTAGCTAATATTTGACTTGTTAAATATAAACCTAAGCCACTTCCACCTGTCTTTCTAGAGCGAGATTTTTCAACCCTAAAAAATGGATTAAATATATTTTTTAAAGATTCTTCTGAAATAGTTATTCCAGTATTTTCAATTTCAAGAATTGATGCTCTAAATCCTCTTTCAATAAATTTTATGTTTATACTTTCATTTTCAGGCGTATACTTTATAGCATTATTTATTATATTGTATAATGCTTTTGAAAACTTATCATTATCTGCATAAATTAAAGCATCTTCATTTATAGAAATATTTACCTTTAAATTTTTTTCATCTATAAGAAATTCTTGTCTTTTTATTATTATTTCTACAAGATCTTTTATCTTTATAAATGAAGGTTCAAATGAAGCAGACATTATATCTGTTTTTGATATTTCAATCATTTCATTTACAAGATCTTTTAGTTCTTGTGTTGATGAATAAGATTCTTTTAAATATTTATCTCTATCTTTATATTTCCCAATATTATAAATCATACCTTCTAGCTGACCACTTATTATAGTTATAGGGGTTTTTAACTCGTGTGATATTGTAGCTATAAACTCTCTCCTATTTTCTTCTTCCTGTCTTTCTTTTTCAATTATATCAATCAATGGCTTTGTTATTACATTTGAATATATAAAAGAGCCAAGTATACCTATTAATATCGCAATTAATATTGTAATAGGAACTAAATTCCTTAAAACTTTATTCGCTTCATTAATTTGTTGTAATGGCATAATTATACTTAATACATATTCTTCATCTATTCCTTTGATTTTAACTTCTGTTGATAATTTATATTCACTATTCAAACTATTTAATAAGTATTTACTATATTTTATAAATACAACTTCATTTTTTCCATAAATAATATTACCATCTTTATCTCTAAGTAGTATAGCTAAATTTTGTTCTTTAGACATTCTATATAATTCTTCTTCAAACCGATTTATATCCTCATTTTCAGCAATAAAAACGGCATTTTCAACAGAATTTCGAAGAGCTTCTATTTTATATTTATGATAGTATTCTGGTAATAGAAAATATAGCATTGCATATATAAATAGTGTTAATACTACAAGAAGAACTGTTGTTATTGAAAATAACTTATATTTTATATTCATATTTTGCCAACGCTTATATAGTCTTGTCAAGAGTGTATCCTATTCCTTTTACTGTTTTTATATATGGTAGAGTAATTTTCTTTCTTATGTTTTTTATATGTGCATCTACTATTCTTGTATCACCATAATAATCATATCCCCAAATACTATCTAAAAGACTTTCTCTTGTTATTACTTGTGGGTATTTTTCTATTAACTCCTTTAATATATTAAATTCTTTTAAAGTTAATTCTATTACATTTCCATCAATTTCTGCTGAATATGTATCTAAATTTAATTTTAATTTTTCAAAAGTTATAAAATTGTCATTTATTGTTTTATTACTTCTTCTAAGTATTGCTTCTACTCTTTTTACAAGTAAGTTAAATGAAAATGGCTTTGTTATATAATCATCACACTCTATTTCAAAACCTTTTAACTGATCACTTTCTTGGTTAAGAGCTGTAAGGAATATTATAGGCACACTAGATGTTTGTCTGATCATTTTACAAACTCCATAACCATCTAAATTTGGCATCATAATATCTAGAATTATAAGGTCATAGTTACTTTCTTTAAATTTTTGTATTCCTTCTATTCCATCACTTGCTGCATCAACATTATATCCTTCTGCACTTAAAAATTCTTTTATTAAATCCTGTATGCTAGAATCATCTTCAATTACTAATATAGAAGAATTCATTTTTTACCTCCTTATTAAATTCATACTTTTTGATATTATAAATTCATACTCGATTATATTATATCATACTTTAATCTTTTTAACTTCATTATAATTTCAAAACTAATTATTCAATATTACAATATAAAACTTAATTAATTCTATACTTTTCTTAATTTTTTACAATATTAATGTGAATTTACACAAAAAAAATAGCTTTTAGACCTGTATATAAGCCAAAAGCTATTTTATAAAAATACATTTATTTTATATTTATTTTTTTATTATTTTGGGGAAAATCATAATAAAAACTTATAAAAAATTTTTAGTTTATAATTTTTTAGAAATCTATTTTATCTATTATTCCTGACAAATATGCCATCACTACTCCATAATTTGTCATAGGAACATTCTGTTCTTTTGCCATTTCTATTCTAGATAACACATATTTTCTATTGAACATACAACCTCCACAATGTATTATAAGGTCGTATTCTTTTAAGTTTTTAGGAAAATCTCTTCCTGAAACTATATCAAATTGAATCTCTTTGCCTACTTTTTTTCTAAGTCTGTTTGGAATTTTAACTCTTCCTATATCTTCTTCTAGAGGGGCATGTGTACAAGCTTCTGCTATTAGTACTTTTGATTTTTCTGTTAATTTTTCTATAGCTTTTACACTTTCTCGATAATAGTCTATATCTCCTTTAAAATCAGCAAATAATACTGAAAAAGATGTTAATTTACTCTCCTTTGGTTTTTTATTATATACATCTCCAAAAATTTGTGAATCAGTTATTATTAAATTAGGAGGAGATATTAATTTTGAAAGCATCAAGTCCATATTTTCATAAGTTGAGCAGAAAACCAAGCATTTATTATCTAAAAGATCTCTTATTGTTTGTACTTGAGGTAAAATCAATCTTCCTTTTGGTGCTTGTATATCTTGTGGCATAACCAATAAAACAGTATCTCCATCATTTACAATTTTACTAGTTATACTTCTCATAGAGTAATCTTCTGGTAATAATCTTATTAATTCTTCTCTAATTTGAGTAATTCCTTTTTTTTCTACTGTACTTGTAAGTATTGGATTAAATTTTAACTTATCGATTATTTCACTTTTAAATTTTTCCAAAAGAATTGTTTCAATTTTATCAGTTTTGTTTAATACTAATAAGTACGGTATTTTTGCTTTCTTTAATTTTTCAATCCATATTTTTTCAATTTCAATATCTATTTCTTCTTGATTTTTTATATTTTTATCAGAAAAAACAATTATAGCGATATCTGTTTTATTAATTGCATCTAAAGTTCTTTCTACTCTTAATTTTCCAAGATTTCCTTCATCGTCAAATCCAGCAGTATCTATAAATACAACAGGACCTATACCATGAAGTTCCATTGATTTATAAACTGGATCTGTTGTAGTGCCTTCTACATCTGAAACAAGAGAAATATTTTGACCTGTTATAGCATTTATTAATGATGATTTTCCATTGTTTCTTCTTCCGTATATGCCTATATGAAGCCTTTCTGCTCTTGGCGTTTCATTAAGTCCTGACATATTTCAAAATCCTCCTATATAAATAAATTTTTTATTTACAAAATATATTTTTAAAATTTATAAATATATTAGAATCTAAAATCTCTTTTTCCATCATCTATTGCATTAAGATATTTTATACAAGTTTCTTTAGCTTTTGGATTAGTTATATTTTCAAGTTCTCTTTCTATAAGAGCCTTACCTTTTTTTCTTGTATCTTCAGATGCATAATCATCTAAATATTCATTTAATGTTAGTAACGCATTTGGTTGACAGCAGTTTGCAATTTGTCCAGATTTTGCAAGAGCCATAAATCTATCTCCTGTTCTTCCTTCTCTATAACAAGCTGTACAAAAACTAGGTATAAATCCTCCATCTAATAACCAATTTACAACTTGGTCTAAAGTTCTTGTATCGCTTACATCAAACTGTGATGAATTATCTTCTTCTGATTCTTCTTCTGCATATCCTCCAACACTAGTTTTTGACCCTCCACTAATCTGAGATACACCTAATTCAAGAACTTTTTCTCTAGATTTTTTAGATTCTCTAGTAGATATTATCATTCCTGTGTATGGAACAGCTATTCTTATTATTGCAACTATTTTATGGAATATTTCATCAGATATAGCATTTGAAAAATCATCTGTGTTTATATCATCTGCTGGACAGATTCTAGGAACACTTATTGTATGAGGACCTACGCCTTGTGCTGCTTCTAGATGCTCTGCATGCATCAATAATCCTACAAAATCATATCTATACATTTCAAGTCCAAATAGTACTCCTATACCAACATCATCAATTCCACCTTGCATAGCTCTATCCATAGCTTCAGTATGATAGCAATAATCATGTTTTGGACCTGTTGGATGAAGTAATTCATAGTTTGCTTTGTTATAAGTTTCTTGGAATAAAATGTATGTACCTATTCCAGCATCTTTAAGCTTTCTATAATTTTCAACTGTTGTTGCAGCAATATTTACATTAACTCTTCTTATATCTCCATTTTTATGTTTTATTCCATAAATAGTTTTTATACTTTCTAAAACATATTCTATTGGACTATTTATAGGGTCTTCTCCTGTTTCTAATGCTAAACGCTTATGCCCCATATCTTGTAGTGCTATAACTTCTTTAACTATTTCTTCTTGAGATAGTTTTTTTCTACTTATATGTTTATTTTTAAAATGATATGGACAGTAAACACATCCGTTTACACAGTAATTAGATAAATAAAGTGGTGCAAACATTACTATTCTATTTCCATAAATTTTTTGTTTTATTTCTTTTGCTAAACTAAACATTTTTTCATTTAAATCTTCTTGATCACATTCAAGTAATAAAGCTGCTTCTCTATGTGTTAAGCCTTTACAGTCTTTAGCTCTTTCTATTATAGATTCTATTAATTCTCTATTGCTTTTATTTTGTTTTGCATATTCTATAGATTCTATTATTTCTTCATGATTTATAAATTCTTCTGCTTTAAGTGATTTTGGATTATATTTGTACATTTTATTTTCCCCCATGTGGTAATTTTATTTTTATTTTAAAAAGTAAATTTTATACTTTTCAATTCATATTTTTAAATTTTAATAGTTGTTTTTTATTTTTATATAATCGCCTTTATCTACCACTATTTCATACCCTATATTTAACATAGATTTTTTCAACTTATTAAGACCTTCCACAGATTCTTCTCCGTCGCTTAATTTGTTATTATATAGCATATATTTTTTCCTATCTTCTTTTGGTGATAGATTTGGCATTATTACATTTGCTCCTGCCAAAATACCTTTTTCTCTTCCTTTAGGATTTATAGTTCCTAATGCTGTTGTTGCAGGTATCAAAGCATATGGACATAGTAGCCTAAGTATTGATATTAGTATCAATGTCGATTCCATGGTACCGTTTTCAAAATCATTAAATGGTGTATCTTTATGTGATATAAAAGGACCTATTCCTATCATTTCTGGATCTAATTCTTTTATAAATATTAAATCATCTGCTATATTTTCAGTACTTTGGTAAGGCGAACCTACCATTATACCTGTACCTGTTTGAAATCCCAGTTTTTTTAAATCTCTCAAACATCTTTTTCTATTTTCTGGATCTAATTCTTTAGGATGCAATTTATTATAATGCTTGTTATTAAAAGTTTCATGACGCAAAAGATATCTATCTGCACCTGCTTTTTTTAATTTTCTATAGCTTTCTGTGCTTCTTTCTCCCAAAGAAAGTGTTATTGCACAATCAGGATAATTTTTTTTTATTTCAGAAATTATATCTACCATAATATCATCAGTAAAATAAGCGTCTTCTCCTCCTTGCATTACAAATGTTCTAAATCCAATATTATATCCTTCTTTACAACAATCTAAAATCTGATTTTTTGTAAGTCTATATCGTTGGGCTTTGTTATTACTTCTCCTAATACCACAGTAATAACAATTATTTTTACAATAATTAGATATTTCTATAAGACCTCTTATAAATATCTTTTTCCCATAAATGTTATCTCTAACATTTTTTGCTTTTTCATTCAAATATCTTATATCTTCTTCTTTGTTGATTTTCAATAAGGATATAAATTCTTCTTTCGATAGATTCTTTTCTTTCTCTAATTTATCGATTAATTCTTTCATTTGAATTCCTTTCGCTATTGACTATAAAGTTTTTTAAATATAAAATTTAGTTAAATAAATCTTGGGAGGTGTCTTTATGGAAACAAGGATTGCCCTTGTGGGGATAATAGTTGAGGATTTACAAGCGTCTGATGCACTGAATAAAATTCTTCATGATTTTGCTAATTACATAGTTGGAAGAATGGGAGTTCCATATCCAAAAAAGGAAGTGAGCATTATAAGTGTTATAATCGATGCTCCTTCAGATGTAATTAGTTCTCTTTCAGGTAAATTGGGTATGGTTAAAGGACTTAATGTAAAAGTCCAATATTCTAAAAAGTAATTTTAAATTTAGATTTTTTAAAATATACTATAAATAAAAATCCCTGCATCAGCTTGACGCAGGGATAGATTTTTTGTGCAATCCATCGCCTTTCAACTCGGGTTTATTCCCCTCACCGTCAGTTCGATTTACTTTTTCAGTATATCATTAATCTACTGTATTTTCAATGTTGCACAGTTAGCTATAATTTAATTGTATAGTTTTATTATTTTTTATAATTTTATTGTCTTTAATCTAAGTGCATTTGAAACAACTGATACTGAACTTAAACTCATCGCAGCAGCTGCTATCATAGGATTTAGAAGAGGTCCTCCAAAGATATATAAAAGTCCAGCTGCAACTGGTATTCCAATTGTATTATATCCAAATGCCCAGAATAAATTTTGTTTTATATTTTTTATAGTTTCTCTACTTAATTTTATCGCTTTAGGAACATCTAATATACTATTTCTCATAAGAACTATATCTGCTGATTCTATTGCTATATCAGTTCCATTTCCTATTGCTATACCTATATTAGCTTTTGCAAGTGCAGGAGCATCATTTATTCCATCTCCAACCATTGCTACAAATCTTCCTTCATCTTGTAAATTTTTTATAACTTTTGCTTTTTCTTCAGGTAATACATCTGATACAACTGTATCTATACCTACGCTTTTAGCTATTGCTTGAGCTGTTTTTTCATTATCTCCTGTTAACATAACAGTCTTTATATTCATAGCTTGTAATTTTTCAACAGCTTCTTTACTAGTTTCTTTAACTACATCTGCAACACCTACAACGGCTTCTATATTTCCATTTATTGCAACATACATAGGTGTTTTACCTTGTTTAGATAATAAACTTGCTTTTTCTTCAGAATCATTTATATCTATATTTTCGCTTAGTATTATTTTTTTATTACCAATTATTATACTATTTCCATTTATTAAAGCTTTTATACCCTTTCCTGGTATATTTTCAAATTCTTCTGTTGCAAAAATTTCTATTTTATTTTCTTCTGCATATCTAACTATTGCTTCACCAAGAGGATGTTCTGATACTTTTTCTGCTGATGCTGTAAATGATATTATTTCTTCTTTATTAAATTTATCTGAATTTAATAAAACATCTGTTACTTCTGGTTTACCTTCTGTTATAGTTCCAGTTTTATCAAAGACAACTGTATCTATTTTATATGCTGATTCAAGTGAATCTCCACCTTTTATAAGAATTCCATTTTCTGCACCTTTTCCTGTACCTGCCATTATAGCTGTAGGTGTAGCAAGACCAAGTGCACAAGGGCATGCAATTACAAGAACAGATACAAAAATAGTTAAACAAAATACTATATCTTTTCCTCCTATAAAGTACCATAATATAGCAGAAATTAAGGCTATTGTCATAACAGTTGGTACAAAATATCCTGCAACTGTATCTGCCAATTTAGCTATAGGAGCTTTTCTAGATTGAGCATCTTCCACTAATTTTATAATTTGTGATAATACAGTATTTTCTCCTGTTTTTTCTATTCTTATTTTTATAAATCCATTTTTATTTAATGATGCACCAGTAACAGAATCACCTTCTTTTTTAGCAACTGGTACACTTTCTCCTGTTATCATAGATTCATCTACATATGTATTTCCATAAGTAACTATACCATCTGAAGGTATTTTCTCACCTGGTTTTACAATTACTATATCTCCTATTTTAATAGTATCTATATGTACTTCTTTCTCACCATCTTCAGTTTCTATTACTGCTGTATTAGGTTGTAAACCAATTAATTTTTTTATAGCTTCAGATGTCTTTCCTTTAGATTTAGTTTCAAAATATTTTCCTAAAGATACAAGTGCTATTATTATCCCTGCACTTTCAAAATAAAGCTGATGGTGATGTGAATGTCCCACAGTTCCTGTTGCTATTTGTATAGTTGTGTATAAACTATATACAAATGCTGCAAGTGTTCCAACTGCTACTAATGTATCCATATTAGGTGATTTTGTAAGAATGGCTTTTGTACCATTAATATAAAAATGCTTACCTATTATCATAATAGGAACTACTAATATAATTTGTATTATCGCATAATTTAATAAATGCGTACTTGGACTGATTATATCTGGTAATGGCCATGGACCTATAGGTGATGGTACCATTGGTCCCATAGCTATATAAAATAATGGTATTGCTAAACACATTGTCACTACAAATTTTGTAAACATGTCATGTATTTCTTTTTCTTTACTTAATCTTCTTTCTTCATCTGTTTGAGAAATAAATCCAGAATTTTCTATTTCATCATTTTTTTTATCTGAATCTATTTTGTTTATAATTACTGATTGTTTTTCAATTTCAGATTTATTTATTATTGGTGTAAATCCTTTTGATTTTACTGACTTTGCTATTTCTTCTATACTAACTTTTTCTGGGTCGTATTTTACAAATGCTTTTTCTGTAGCTATATTTACACTTGCTTCTTCTACACCATCAAGTTTTGAAATAGCTTTTTCTGATCCCATTGCACATGCTGCACAATGCATTCCGTCTATTCTAAATGTTAATTCTTTAGTCGACATACCTTTCCCTCCTTAAACTTATTACACTTTCATTATAC
>NZ_JARIBH010000069.1 GCF_029264495.1 Peptacetobacter sp. | reverse complement strand
AATGTATATCAAGCTGTTGCAAAAAAAGCAACACCTTCTGTTGTAGGGATAACAACAACTAGTGTTAGTGAAGATAATATGTTTGCTATACCACAAGAGACACATGGTGTTGGGACAGGTATAATAGTAGATTCAAATGGATATATACTTACAAATTCACATGTTGTATCAGATGGAGATGCTACAAATGTTAATGTCTTATTCAGTGATGGATCTGATATAGATGGAAAGGTTATGTGGTATGATCCTCAAATGGATTTAGCTATAGTAAAAGTAGATAAAACTGGTCTTACAGCAGCCGATTTAGGAAATAGTGATGATGTAGAAGTAGGTGATATATCTATAGCAATAGGGAATCCTCTTGGGTTAGATCTTCAAAAAAGTGTTACACAAGGGATAATAAGTGGACTTAATAGAACAATAAGCACGAGTCAATCTAGTAATATGACAGGTTTAATACAGACAGATGCAAGTATAAACTCTGGTAATAGTGGAGGACCATTATTAAATGAAAAAGGACAAGTAATAGGTATAAATACCGCTAAAGCATCGCAAGGGGAAGGATTAGGGTTTGCAATACCGATAAATACAGCTAAGACAGTAATAGAAAAAGTAGTAAAAGATGGAAGTTATGAAAAAGTTACTTTAGGAATAAAAGGTACTGATTTAGAATCATATGAACAAGCTATAGGACAGGATTTAACAGGAAAAAATGGTGTATATGTAGTAGAAATTGTATCAGGTTCTTCAGCTGAAAAATCAGGTATGAAATCTGGAGATGTTATCGTAAAAATTGATAATGATAGTATAACTGGTATGAATGATTTAAACAAAGTGCTATATAAATTTAAAAAAGGTGATAAAGTAAAAATAACTGTTATTAGAAATGGAAGAGAAAAAGAATTAGAAATTAAATTTTAAAAAATAAAGATTTTATGTTTAGAAAATATATATTCTAACTATTAATATATTAAAATAGAATATTTATTTTGTTTTATAAGTGCTGCAATGTGATTATACATTGCAGTATTTTTTTATTTAAGGAATGAAAAAAGAAAACGATATTATTTTGTTATTAATAAAATAATAACAATATGATATTGGTATAGCAGGATTGTTAAAATTTATAGACTTTGAAATTTTCATATGATAATATTCAATACATAAGGTTATTGTTTTAGATAATTAATAAAATTTCAATACGATTTTAATTTTATAAAGATAAGTATATAAACAAATGAAGTATTTATCTTTTTGTTTTGAAAATAAGAGTTAAATAATTATCAAAAATTAATTTATAGAAATAAAAAATAGGAGATGCATTTATGAAACCATTAGTTATTAACTTTCAAAAGTGTAGTATACATGATGGACCTGGAATAAGAAGTACTGTATTTTTTAAAGGATGTCCACTTGAATGCATTTGGTGTCACAACCCAGAAAGTCAATCATATAAAAAAGAAGTTCTATATAATCAAGAAAGATGTGGAGCTTGTGGTAGATGTATAGAAGTCTGTCCACATGATGCAATAATAAAAAAAGATGGATGTGTAGGATTAAATAAAGATAAGTGTGAACTTTGTGAAACATGCTTAGATTACTGTATAAATAATGCTAGAGAAATAGTAGGTCAAGAATATACAGTAAAAGAATTATTAAAAAATATAGAAAAAGATAGAATGTTTTATGAAGAATCTGGTGGTGGAGTTACATTATCAGGTGGAGAAGTAATGGTTCAAGATATGGATTTTATCTGTGAACTTGCTAAAGGTTGTAAAAATAAAGGTATAGATGTGGCTATAGATACTTGTGGATATGCCCCAACTCAAAACTATGAAAAGATTATAAACTATGCCAATAGATTTTTATTTGACATTAAATTGGTAGATGAAGAAAAACATAAGAAATTTACAGGAAAATCAAATGATTTAATACTTAAAAACTTACACTTCTTAAGTGAAAAAGGAGCTTATATAAATATAAGAATACCGCTAATTGGTGGAGTGAACGTAGATGAAAATAATGAAGAGGTTCTAAAAATGATAGAGTTATTAAAACCTCTAAATATAAAAGCTGTAAATTTATTACCATATCATGATATCGGTAAGCATAAATACACTAAATTAGATAAAGTATATGAAGGAGAAGAATTTACAAAACCTTCAGATGAAAAAATGAATGAAATAAAATCATTATTTGAAAATAATAATTTCCAAAATGTAAAAATAGGAGGATAATACCATGGGAAGAGGAACTTTTGAAAGAACTAAAAAATTAAGAGAAGCAAGTGTAACAACTAAACCGCACATATCAATAGAAAGAGCGGTACTTTTCACAGAAGCCTATAAAAAATATGAAGGTAGTGTTGAAATGCCAGTATTAAGAGCATTATCATTTAAACATTTTGTAGAAAATAGAACATTATGTATAAATGATGGAGAATTAATAGTTGGAGAAAAAGGTGATTCAGCTCAGGCAGCTCCTACATATCCAGATATATGTTGTCATACTATAGAAGATATGGAAATTATGAATGATAGAGATATAGTTGACTTTAAAGTAACTGAAGAAGATAAAAGAATACAAAAAGAAGTAATAATACCATTCTGGGAAAAAAGACAGACAAGAAAAAAAATCGTTAATGCTATGTCTACTGAATGGAAAAATGCTTATGAAGCAGGAATGTTTACTGAGTTTATGGAACAGAGAGCTCCAGGACATACAGTTTGTGGAGATATAATATATAGAAAAGGATTTGCTGATCTTAAAAAAGATATAGAAGAAGAAATAGCAAAACTTGATTTCTTAAATGATTCAGAAGCATACGATAAAAAAGCTGACTTAGAAGCAATGGCTATATCATGTGAAGCAATGATAATATTAGGAAAAAGATATGCAGAACTTGCTAGAAAAATGGCAGCTGAAACAAATGATGAACAGAGAAAAAAAGATTTATTATTAATAGCTGAAAACTGTGATGTTGTACCAGAACATGCACCAAAAACATTCCATCAGGCAATACAGATGTATTGGTTTGTTCATATAGGTATAACAACAGAACTTAATACTTGGGATGCATTCTCTCCAGGTAGATTAGATCAACATTTAAATCCATTCTATGAAAAAGATGTAGAAGAAGGAAGATTAACAAGAGAGGGTGCTCAAGAATTATTAGAATGTATGTGGGTTAAATTTAATAATCAGCCAGCACCACCAAAAGTTGGTATAACATTAAAAGAAAGTGGAACTTACACAGATTTCGTAAATATAAATACTGGTGGTATAAGACCAGATGGACAAGACGGTGTAAATGAAGTAAGTTACATAATACTTGATGTAATGGATGAAATGAAATTAGTTCAGCCAAGTTCAAATGTACAGATAAGTAGAAAAACTCCTCAGAAATTCTTAAAAAGAGCTTGTGAAATATCAAGAAAAGGATGGGGACAGCCAGCATTTTATAATACAGAAGCTGTAATACAAGAACTTCTTGAAGCTGGTAAAACAATGCAAGATGCAAGACTTGGTGGAACAAGTGGATGTGTTGAAACAGGATGCTATGGTAAAGAAGCATATGTTTTAACAGGATATATGAACTTACCAAAAATATTAGAATTAACATTAAACAATGGATTTGATAAATACACTGGAAAACAGATAGGTATAGAAACTGGAGATCCAAGAGATTTCAAATCTTATGATGAGTTATTTGAAGCATATAAAAAACAATTACACTATATGGTAGATGTAAAAATTAGAGGAAATGCTATAATAGAAAAAATATGCGCAGAACATATGCCATGCCCATTAATGTCTTCTATAGTAGATGACTGTATAGCAAAAGGAAAAGACTATCAAAGAGGTGGAGCTAGATACAACACTAGATATATACAAGGTGTTGGTATAGGAACAATAACTGATAGTTTAGCTTCTATAAAATACAATGTATTTGATAATAAAAAATTCACTATGGATACATTATTAAAAGCTATGGAAGCTAACTTTGAAGGATATGAAGTAGAACTTAATATGGTAAAAAATAAAACTCCAAAATATGGTAATGATGATGAATATGCAGATTCAGTAATGCAAGATGTATTTAATTTATACTATAGTGAAGTTACAGGAAGACCTACAGTTAATGGAGGACACTACAGAGTTGATATGCTACCAACAACTTGTCACGTATACTTTGGAGAAGTTATGGGAGCTAGTCCAAATGGTAGACTTGCTGAAAAACCAGTTTCAGAAGGTATATCACCAGAAAAAGGTGGAGATACAAATGGACCAACAGCTGTTATAAAATCTTGTGCTAAAATGGACCATTTAAAAACAGGAGGAACTCTATTAAATCAGAGATTTGCACCATCAGTTGTACAGGGTGAAGAAGGATTAGATAATATGGCAAACCTAATAAGATCATATTTCAATATGGATGGACATCATATACAGTTTAACGTATTTGATAAAAATGTATTATTAGCAGCTCAGAAAAATCCAGATGAATATAAAGATTTAATAGTAAGAGTTGCTGGATACAGTGATCATTTCAATAACTTAAGTAGAGCTTTACAGGATGAAATAATAGGAAGAACAGAACAAAGCTTCTAAGAATAATAAATATTAATTTAAATATATGAATTTCAAGGGGATAGAATATTAAAAGGGATTCTATCCCCTACATTAATTAGATAAAAAGAAATATTACTATTATATAAAAAAGATATAAAAAAGAAGAAAACGATAACAAAGAAGCATTGGATAAATATATTAAATTTAGCTATAATATTCATTGTAGAAAGAAAATTTTGAATAAAAAATATAATGAATAAATTCAAATATATTTATTTTGAAATATGATAATTAAGGAGAAATTTTAATATGAAAACATTAGGATTAATTGGTGCAGGAAATATGGGAAGTGCTATGCTAGGTGGAATAGTTAAAGCTGGTCTTTTAAAACCAGAAGATATAACTGTTGCAGACCTTTATCAGCCATCATTAGATAAAGTAAAATCAGAACATGGTGTCAATATAACAACAGATTCAGCAGAAGTCGTTAAAAATTGTGATGCATTTATAATAGCATTAAAACCGAATATACTAGAAGTTGCTATGTCTCCAATAGCTGAATTAGTAAGAGAAGATCAATTAGTTATATCTATAGCAGCAGGAAAACAGATAAAACAGTTAGAAGCAATAGTAGGAGAAGATAAAAAAGTAATAAGAGTAATGCCTAATACACCAGCTTTAGTTGGAGAAGGTATGGCAGGCATATGTGCTAATAAAAATGTTACAAAAGAAGAATTAGAAGAAGTAAAAAAAATATTCGAATCATTTGGTGAAGCAGAAATAGTTACTGAAAAATTAATGGATGCAGTAACTGGTGTAAGTGGTTCAGGTCCAGCTTATGTATTTATGTTCATAGAAGCTATGGCAGATGCAGCAGTTCTTGATGGAATGCCAAGACCACAGGCTTATAAATTTGCAGCTCAAACAGTTTTAGGTTCAGCTAAAATGGTTCTTGAGTTAGGAAAACATCCAGGAGAATTAAAAGATATGGTTTGTTCACCAGCAGGAACAACAATAGAAGCTGTTAAAGTTCTTGAAGAAAAAGGATTAAGATCAGCAGTAATAAATGCTGTACATGAATGTACTGAAAAATCAAAAGCATTAAGCAAATAAGTATTTAATATATTTCCCAAAATTCTATATTATAAAGGAAGATGTAGATGAATTTTTTATAAGATTTATCTACATCTTTTTTTATAATATAGAACATAAATGAGAATCAATAAAAGTAACATTATGATGTAGTATGTTATAATAAAAAATAAATAAGAATTTAAATATATGAAAGTGTATTTTATAAAAGGAGCGTAATATGTCAAAAGAATCAATAGATACTAAAAAAATTACTTTTTTAAGTCTTATGGTAGGATACAGTTTGATTTTGTATATAATAGAAGGATTTATTCCTAATCCAATGATAGCTGTATTTCCAGGTGCGAAATTGGGATTAAGTAATATAATAACTTTAGTAGCGCTTATGACGTTTGGTTTTAAAGATACATTTATAATACTAACAGTAAGAATTATATTATCGACTATATTTACTGGACCTATATCATATTTGATGTTTAGTATAGGTGGAGGATATTTGAGTTTGATTTTAATGTATCTATTTAATAAAATAAAAGGATTTTCTATAATAGGAATAAGTATAATAGGTGCAATAGGACATAATATTGGACAATTAATAGTTGCATCAATAATAGTCAAAAACATTGCAATGACAACATATCTTCCATTTATGCTTATAACATCTTTAGTTACAGGAATATTTGTTGGTATAGTTTCTAAATTTACGACACCATATGTAAAATCTCGGACTAAAAATAGATAAATAAAAGCCTAAAACATTGTAAAAATGGTAGATTTAAATATAAAAAATAGATAAAATATAATTGATAGTTAAATTAAAAAAGAAAGGTTTAAGTAGGTGTTTTAAATTGTCAAATATAAAAATTATTACAGATGGTTCGTGTGATTTTCCTAAGGAAATATTAGAATTAGTAGATCCTGATATAGTTAGAATAAATGTAGCTTTTGGAGAAGAATCTTATATTAGTGGAGTGGACATAGATGAAAAAATGTTTTATGAAAAAATGGGTGAATCTAAAGAACTTCCAAAAACATCAAGTCCATCTCTTGAAAGATTTTTAGAGTTATATAAAAGAGAAGATTATGAAGAAATAATAGTATTTACTCTTACATCTAAATTATCGAGTACATATAGTAATGCTGTTATTTCAAAAAATATGTACTTAGAAGAATATAAAGATAAAAGAATAGAAGTTATAGACACTGAAAGTGGATCTATAGGTGCTGCACTTATGATATTAAAAACATATGAACTTATAAAAAATGGTAAAAATATGGACGAAATATTAGAAGCAGTAGAACAAATGAAAAAAGATATAATTTTTTATGGAACTTTAAATACATTAGAAAATGCTATAAAAGGTGGTAGAGTAAATCCTATAGCTGGAAAATTAATAAATGCACTAAACTTTAAAGTAATAATAAAAATAGATGAAGGACTTGTAAAACCGATAGATAAAGCTAGAGGAGAGGGAAATAGTCTTAAAAAGTTATTCACATATATTAAAAATAGTGTTGATATAAATGAAATAGAGAGTAAAGATATAATAGTTGGTCATGCAAACTGTCCAGAAAAAGCAGAAAAGATTAAAAAGTTTATAGAAGACCACTATAACTTTGAAAAAACTCTTATTGCCAATATTGGACCTATCATGGGAACATTTACAGCAGAAGGTGCTATATTGATAGCAGTACTTTAAACTTATTTAAAAATATTTTTGTTGTATATTTCTCTATAAATAATTAGGAGGAAAAAAATGGGAATAGAAAGAAAAAATATTGAAGAAAAATATAAATGGGATCTTGAAAAAATGTATCCTAATAAAGAGTGTATTGAAGCAGATATGAAAAAAGCAGCCGATTTAACTGAAAAAATAAAAATTTATAAAGGTAAATTGTCTGAAGATAAGAAAAATTTATTAGAAGCTTTAACTACATTAGAAGAAGCATCTAGAGTAATAGAAAAATTATATGTATATACACATATGAAGCATCATGAAGATACTAGAAAAAATGATAATCAAGCAAACTCTGTAAAATCAGAAATGATATCAACTGATTTTGGGGTAGCATCTTCTTATATAGTACCAGAAATCATATCTATGAATGAAGATATACTTAATGATTATTTAAAAGATGAAAAGCTATCTTTCTATAAAAAATTTATAGAAGATATATTAAGAGATAAACCGCATACATTATCTGAAAATGAGGAAAAAATATTAGCTTCAGTATCAGAACTTACATCAGTTCCAGAAAGTGTGTATGACATGCTTGCATATGCAGATATGGAATTTCCTGAAATAGATGGAGAAGATGGAGAAAAAATAAAAATAGACCATTTCAACTATTCATTACTTATAAAAAGTAGAGATAGAAGAGTTAGAAAAGATGCATTCAATGGGGAATTTTCAACTTATGAAAAATTTAAAAATACATATGCATCAAGTCTTTATGGAGCTATAAAATCAGAAATATTCTATGCAAAGATGAGAAAACATAATTCTGCAATAGAAGGTTCACTGTTTGCAGACAATATAAATGTAGAAGTATACAATAACTTAATAGATGCTGTACATGAAAGTATACCTGCTTTAAATAAATACATAGATATTAAGAAAAAAATATTAGGACTAGAAGATATACATATGTATGATTTATATGTTCCTCTAGCAGAAAAATTTGAATATAAAATTCCTTATGAAGAAGCAAAAGAAATAATAATGAAAGCTTTAAAACCATTAGGAGATGAATATTTATCTATAATACAAAAGGCATTTGATGAAAGATGGATAGATGCCTTTGAAAATGAAGGTAAAAAAGGTGGAGCATATTCATGGGGTTGTTATGATTCACAGCCATATATATTAACTAGTTATACAGAAGACTTAAATTCATTATTTACATTAATACATGAATTAGGACATTCTGTACATAGCTATTATTCAAGAACAACACAACCATATATATATTCAGATTATAGAATATTTGTAGCTGAAGTAGCATCTACTACTAATGAATTACTATTAGTAAATTATTTATTAGATAATGCTAAAACAAAAGATGAAAAAATATATCTTTTAAACTATTATCTAGAACAATTTAGAACGACTGTATATAGACAGACTATGTTTGCTGAATTTGAAAAAATTACCCATGAAAAAGTAGAATCAGGTAAACCACTTACAGCAGACGATTTTACCGAAATATATTATGAACTTAATAAAAAATACTATGGTGAATCTACTAATGTAGATGAATTGATAGGAATTGAATGGGCAAGAATACCACACTTCTATTCAAACTTCTATGTATATAAATATGCAACAGGATTCTCAGCTGCTAGTGCTTTAAGTTCTCAAATATTGACAGAAGGAAAATCAGCTGTTGATAGATATATAGAATTCTTAAAAAGTGGTGGTTCAGAATATCCATTAGATCAATTAAGAAAAGCTGGAGTAGATATGGAAAAGAAAGAATCTGTTGAGAAAGCATTAAAAGTATTTGCAGAACTTGTAAATAAATTAGAATTGGAGATATAAATTTGAATATACTATATAGATTTATTAGACTTCTTATATATACTTCGATAGGAGCTTTTATTGGTTTTGGAATAGCGTATTTAGATATTAATATATTTTATATATCAGTATGTTTTTTAATACAGATTAGTATATTTGTATTATTTCATGAATTTATGCATGGAAAAGTAGCTGAAATGAATGGACTTAGGTTTACAAGATTATATGCAGGTCCAATTATAATAATAAGAGAAGATAAAAAATTTATAAAAATAGAAAAAAATAGATTACAAGGAACTTATCTTGGAAGAGCACATATTGAAAATAATGAAATTAGAAATGACCTAGAATATGATAGACATACAATTGCTTGGAAAAGAGTGCTTTTAGCAGGCCCTAAAAGTGATTTATTTCTATCTATAGTATGCATAATTTTTGGAGTATATTTTAAATTACCAATTCTTATATTATCTACATTAATAATAGATTTTACTATGTGTATACCAAGTTTTTTATATGGGGATGGAACGAATTTTAATAATATAAAAAAAGATGAAATATTTAAAACATCTATAATGTATTCAAACTCATTAATAGGTGAAAAAGTTATATCTGAAGATACTAAAAAATATTTAACATCAAGATTAGAAAAAGAATTGGAAGAAATAGAAATAACTGATGAGAATATAGTTTCTCTTTGTATAGCAGCACAGACATTATTATTTCAGAAGATAATAGATGGAAAATATTCTGGATATAAAATAGAAGAAATAATATGGAATCTTAGAGATGGAAATCCAAATAGATTCAAAAAATCAAATGAAAAAATGTATTTTAGAGGACTTATAAATACAGCAGTTCTTTATTATACATGCATTGAAAATGATTTAAGAAAGGCACAAATATTATTTAGATCAATAAAATATATAAAACATATATCATATGTTGAAAAAAATGATTTTATTAGGTCAAAATATGTTTTGGGAATACAAAATAAAAAGGAAGAACTTTTATCTCATAAATATAGAAATCCAATATTTAAAGGATGCAAATCTATAGAAAAAGCAGAAGATAAAATGGATGAAATAGTAATAGAATATGTAGATAAAATGGGATTTTATTAAAAAAAGAGTTGTTACAATGAAATTTATTGTAGCAACTTTTTTTATATGGAAATATGATTGTTTTATAAATATTAAATTAATTTCAAAATATTAACTTACTTTACTCTGCATTAACAGATTTATAATATTAACTTAATATAAATTATTTATCATAGATAATGTAATAATTAATAAATAATTTATAAAAGCGGAGGAATATTAAGATGAAAAACAAGAGAATATCACTTTTATTAGCAGGAATACTAGCAATAGGAGTACTATCTACAGGATGTGGAAAAACAGAAGATAATGGTTCTTCAGCAGGAACAAAAACAGCAATAAGTGTTTCAGGTTCTACATCAATAGGACCATCTATGGAAAAAGTTGCAGAACAATTTGAAAAAAATAATGAAGGAATTAGTGTTGAAATACAGCAGATAGGTTCTTCAGCAGGTATAAAAAATGTAATTGATGGAGTATCTGAAATAGGAATGTCATCTAGAGATTTAAAAGATGAAGAAAAAAATGCAGGACTACAGGAAACAAAAATTGCTACAGATGGAATAGCAGTTATAACAAATAAAAATAATAAAGTAAAAAATCTTACTAAAGAGCAAGTAAAAGATATTTATACAGGAAAAATAAAAAATTGGAAAGAAGTTGGAGGAAATGATGCTCCAATAGTTGTTGTATCTAGAGAAGAAGGTTCAGGAACAAGAGATGGATTCCAAGAAATATTAGGATTTGAATCTACAGAATTATTAAAAGATGCACAGATAAGCGATGGTTCTGGTAATATAAAATCAACTATAGAAGGAAATGAAAACTCAATAGGATATATATCTTTTGGATATGTTGATGAAAGTATAAATGCTTTAAGTATAGATAATGCAGAACCAACAGATGAAAATGTAGTTAATTCAAGTTATCCTATATCAAGACCATTCATTTTAGTAGATAAACAAGAAGGATTATCTGAAAATGGAAAAAAATTAATAGACTTTATATTAAGTGATGAAGGTCAGAAAATAATGGAAGAAGAAGGATTTATAAAAATTAATTAGTTAACCCAAAATAAAATACAAGATAAAGAATCTCCTATTATATATTTATAGGGGATTTCTTTATTTTATAGAATAAAATAACTTAAAAATTGTTAAATCTGTTAAATAGAATTAATAGTTTTACGAAAATTTTAACTGTAATTAAATATAGATTTAAAAAATATAAACTAAAATATATTTTGTGATGAAAAGAGAGAAAAAACAAAACAAAAGTATTTTAGGAGGAGTAATATGTCAATAAACACAGAAATAATGGAATCATCAAAAATCAAAGATAAAAAAATAAAAAACTTAAATACAAAATATGCTTTAGATAGAATTATGAAGTATATATTTTTAGTAAGTGCAACAATATCTATAATAAGTTTAGTAGTTATAACAGGATTTGTATTTTATAAAGGTTCAAAACCATTTTTAACTGAAGGATACTCAATAATAAGTTTTCTTACAGGAACTGAATGGGTACCATCATCAAAATTATTTGGAATAGCACCTATGATAATAGCATCACTTCTTGCAACTTTTGGTTCTATAGTTATAGGAACATCTATAGGAATACTTACAGCAATATTTATAGCAGAAATAGCACCTAAAAAATTATCATCTAAAATATCATCAGCAGTAGAACTATTAGCAGGAATACCGTCAGTACTTTATGGAATGTTTGGACTTGCAGTTATAGTTCCAGGTATACAGAGTATATTTAATCTTCCAAAAGGACAAAGTTTATTAGCTGTAATATTGGTACTTTCAATAATGATGTTACCGACTATTGTATCAGTATCAGAAACTGCTATAAGATCAGTAGATAATGCATATAAAGAAGGCTCATATGCATTAGGAGCATCAAAAATAGAAACGATATTCAAAGTAATTCTACCAGCAGCAAAATCAGGAATACTAGCAGCAGTTGTGCTTGGAATAGGTAGGGCTTTAGGGGAAACAATGGCAGTAATACTTGTTGCAGGAAATTCACCTACAATACCAACAAGTATAACAGATAGCGTCAGACCACTTACAACAAACATTGCACTTGAAATGGGATATGCTTATGGAACACATCAAGAGATGTTATTTGCAACAGGAGTTGTATTATTTACATTTATTCTAATTTTAAATATAGTACTTAATAAAATAACAAAGAAAGCGGTGAAATAATGAATAAATCTAGAAGTCTAAAGGATAACATATTAAAAAATTTAATTTATTTATCTGCATTTATTACAGTATCAATGCTAATAGTTATAGTAGGATATATTTTCTATAAAGGCATAGGTAATATAAGTCTTAATTTTATTTTTAGTGATTATCAAACATCTGGTGATGGAGGAGTTTATCCTATGATTATTGCTACTGTATATACAGTGTTAATAGCAATTTTAGTTTCTGCACCAATTGGAATACTTTCGGCTATATATTTACAAGAATACGCAAAACAAGGTAGATTAGTATCTTCAATACGATTTTGTACAGAAAGTTTAGCTGGTATTCCATCTATAATATACGGCTTATTTGGTGGAATATTCTTTGTATCTTTTATGAAAATGGGATATTCATTATTATCAGGTTCACTAACAGTTGCGATAATAATATTGCCTGTAATTATAAGAACTACAGAAGAAGCATTAAAAACTGTACCACAAAGCTATAGAGAAGCATCTTTTGCACTTGGAGCTACTAAATTACAAACATTATATAAAGTTATTGTACCTAGTGCCATGCCTGGAATAATATCTGGAGTGATACTTTCTATAGGTCGTGTTATTGGAGAATCAGCTGCTATATTATTAACAGCAGGAACAGTTGCAAAATTACCTGAAGGAATTATGAGTAGTGCTAGAACTTTAACAGTTCACTCATACCTTCTAACAAAAGAAAGTGGAGATATAGTCACAGCGTCTTCAATAGGAATAATTTTAATAGTAATAGTGTTGGTATTAAATACATTAGCAAAATTTGCAGGAAAGAAATTAAGTAAAGCTAAATACTAATTTTAATAATTTAAAATATACATAAATTAAAATATAAATTTAATAAAATTTATTTATAAGGAGAATATTTAAATGGAAATATATAATAAAACCAAAATATCTGTAAGAGATTTAGACCTTTATTATGGTGAAAAACAAGCATTAAAAGATATAAATATGAATATAAAAGAGGGAAAAGTTACTGCACTTATAGGACCTTCAGGATGTGGAAAATCTACATTTATAAGGACTTTAAATAAAATGAATGATTTAATAGATAATGTAAAAATTTATGGAGAAATTAATCTAGACGGAGAAGATATAAATAAACAAAATGTAATAGAATTAAGAACAAAAGTTGGTATGGTATTTCAAAAACCAAATCCATTTCCAATGAGTATATACGAGAATATAACTTATGGTCCAAAAATTCAGGGAATAAAAGACAAGAAAGAATTAGACAAAATAGTTGAAGAAAGTTTAAAAGGAGCAGCTATTTGGGATGAGGTAAAAGATAGATTAAAAAGTTCTGCACTTGGTTTATCAGGAGGACAGCAACAAAGACTTTGTATAGCTAGAGCAATTGCTATGAAACCTGAGGTAATATTAATGGACGAGCCAACATCTGCACTTGATCCTATATCAACAGGAAAAGTTGAAGAATTAATAGAAGAATTAAAAGGAAAATATACTATCGTAATAGTAACTCATAATATGCAACAGGCAAATAGAATATCTGATGATACAGCATTTTTCTTAAATGGAGAAGTTGTAGAATTTAATGATACAAAAACAATATTTGAAAATCCAATGGACAAAAGAACAGAAGATTATATAAACGGAAGATTTGGTTAAGATATAGTTGAGAAAAGGTGGTATTTAATTTTTTTTTATATTTACTTAATAAATAGTAAATTTCTCCTATACTTTGAAATATATTTGAAGAATGAAAAAAGATATATTGATATAAAAAATATTAAAAAATAATTTTATTTTAAGAATGTTGACAATATAAGTTATAACTGTATATAATTAAAGTATTAATTATATAAAAGACGTTGAAGAAGAGGAGTATTCAGTGACTTCCATCAGAGAGAAAAATCCATTGGCTGAAAGATTTTTAGGAGTAAGAGCTGAAGAAGGTAGCTTTGGAGTTTCCAAACTGAGTTTAGTAGGTTTGGACGGGTAGAACCGTTATATTCTGTAGAGAGTCGAGAAATTTTCTCGGAATTAAGGTGGTAACGCGAGCTTTTCGTCCTTAGATAGGATTGAAAGGCTCTTTTTTATTACGAAAATATATTATATGGAGGAATTTAAGATGGAAACAAATCTAAATAAGACTTATGATCCAAAAGAATTTGAATCAAGACTTTACGATGAGTGGATGGAAAAAGGTTATTTTTCTTCAAAACCAAATAAAGATAAAAAACCTTTTACAATAATGATGCCACCACCAAATATAACAGGACAGTTACATATGGGGCATGCACTAGACCATACACTTCAGGATGTATTAATAAGATGGAAAAGAATGCAAGGTTTTGAATCTTTATGGGTACCAGGTACTGACCATGCATCAATAGCAACAGAAGTAAAGGTTGTTGAAAGAATAAAACAAGAAGAAGGAAAATCAAAATACGAAATAGGTAGAGACGAATTCATGAAAAGAGCTTGGGCTTGGAAAGAAGAATTCGGTGGAAAAATAGAAAACCAATTAAAAAAATTAGGAGATTCTTGTGACTGGGATAGACAGAGATTTACAATGGATCAGGGTTGTAACGATGCTGTTAAAGAATTTTTCATAAAATTATATGAAAAAGGACATATATACAGAGGACATAGAATAATAAACTGGTGTCCAAACTGTAAGACTACACTTTCAGATGCAGAAGTAGAACATGAAGATCAACCAGGTAATTTCTATCATGTAAAATATTTCTTAAAAGATAGTGATAAATTCCTTGAAGTTGCAACAACAAGACCAGAAACTATGTTAGGAGATTCTGGGATTGCAGTCAACCCTAATGATGAAAGATATGCAGATATAGTTGGTAAAACAGCAATACTTCCATTAGTAGGAAGAGAATTACCAATAGTTGCAGATGAATATGTTGATATGGAATTTGGTACTGGTGTTGTTAAAATGACTCCAGCTCACGACCCTAATGACTTTGAAGTTGGTCTAAGACACAATCTTGAAGAAATCAACGTTATGAACGAAGATGGAACAATGAATGAAGATGCCGGTAAATATGCTGGAATGGACAGATATGAATGTAGAAAAGCAATAATAGAAGACTTAAAAGAAGAAGGATTCTTAATAAAAATAAAAGAGCATGAACATGCTGTAGGTACTTGCTACAGATGTCATACAACTATAGAACCAAGACTTTCTGAGCAATGGTTTGTAAAAATGGATAAATTAGCAGAACCTGCTATAAAAATACTAAAAGATAAAGAATTACAGTTTGTGCCAGATAAGTTTGACAAAACATATTTACAGTGGCTTGAAAATATAAGAGATTGGTGTATCTCAAGACAGTTATGGTGGGGACATCAGATACCAGCATATTATTGTCAAGAATGTGGAGAAGTAGTAGTTGCTAGAGAGATGCCAGAAAAATGTTCTAAATGTGGCTCAACTCACTTCAAACAAGATGAAGATGTACTAGATACTTGGTTCTCATCTGCTTTATGGCCATTCTCTACACTTGGTTGGCCAAATAATACAGAAGAATTAAATTACTACTATCCAACAAATGTACTTGTTACAGGATATGATATAATATTCTTCTGGGTAGTTAGAATGGCATTTGCTGCAATGTTCTGTATGGAAGAAAAACCATTCTCTCATGTTTTAATACATGGTCTTGTAAGAGATTCTCAAGGTAGAAAAATGAGTAAATCTTTAGGAAATGGTATAGATCCATTAGAAATAATAGAACAATTTGGAGCAGATGCACTGAGATTTACATTAATAACAGGTAACTCTCCGGGAAATGATATGAGATTCTATATGGAAAGAGTAGAATTTGCTAGAAACTTTGCAAATAAATTATGGAATGCTTCAAGATTCGTATTCATGAACTGGGACGAAGAAATGATGGCAAATGTAACTAGAAAAGATGTTGAAGTAAACTTAACATTAGCTGATAAATGGATAATATCTAGAGCTAACAATGTAGTTAAAGATGTTACTCATAATATGGATAAATTTGAATTAGGAATGGCTCTTCAGAAAGCATATGACTTTACTTGGTCTGAATACTGTGACTGGTATATAGAAATGGTAAAACCAAGACTTTATGGAGATGATATAGAAGCTAAAAAAGCAGCTCTTTACACATTAACATATGTACTTGAAAAAATATTAAAACTTCTTCATCCATTTATACCATTTATAACAGAAGAAATATTCGATCATCTTCCAACAGCAAATGGAATGATAATAGTATCTGAATGGCCAGAATTTAATGAAGAAGATAATATGGCTAAAGAAGAAGCTATGATGGATATAATGATGGAAGGAATAAGAAATGTAAGAAATGTAAGATCTGAAATGAATGTTCCACCGTCTAAAAAAGCAAAAGTTATAATGGTTCCAACTGAAGAAAAAATGGAAGCTGTTGAAGCTGGAAAAGACTACTTCAAAACTTTAGCATCTGCATCAGAAGTTGAAGTTAGAGAAAATGAAGAAGGAATACCAGAGGATGCAGTTAGTGTTGTTATAGATGGAGTTAAAATATTTATACCACTTAATGAGTTAGTTGACTTTGAAAAAGAATTAGAAAGATTAAATAAAGAAAAAGCTAAACTTGAAGGTGAAATAAAAAGAGTTAACGGAAAATTATCTAACCAAGGATTCTTGGCAAAAGCACCTCAGAAATTAGTTGATGAAGAAAAAGCTAAAAAAGAAAAATTTGAAGAAATGATGAAATCAGTAGAAGAAAGATTAGCAAGTATACAGTCAAAACTTTCTTAAATATCATTTTATAAAAGTAAGGAGATGTACACTTTTGTACATCTCTTTGTGATTGGAGGAAAATATGGATTATCAAGAAGCTTTGAAATATATATCTAATAGTCATAAATTTGGAATGAAATTAGGCTTAGAAACAACTGAAAAACTTATGGAAAAACTAGGAAACCCACAGAATGGATTAAAAATAATTCATGTTGCGGGCACAAATGGGAAGGGTTCAGTTTGTTCTTTTATAGCTAAAATTTTAGAAAAGAGTGGTTATAAAGTAGGACTTTTTACATCACCATTTTTAGAAGTTTTCAATGAAAGAATAAGAATAAATGGAAAAAATATATCAGATGAACAAATAGCAAAAGCTATATCAGAAATAAAAGTGCGGGTTGAAAAAATGATAGAAGAAGGTTATTCTTCTCCAACAGAGTTTGAACTTGTAACAGCAATGGCATTTTTAATATATAAATGGGAGAAAGTTGATTATGTTGTTTTAGAAGTTGGACTTGGAGGAAGATACGATTCTACAAATATAATAAAAGAACCGTTAATTAGTGTAATTACTTCAATAAGTTTAGACCATACAAAAGTTCTTGGAGATACAATAGAAAAAATAAGTTATGAAAAAGGTGGAATAATAAAAGAAAATTCTGCGGTTGTTGTATATTCTCAAAGTGAAAATGCTGAAAATGTACTAAAAAACATTGCAAAAGAGAAAAATACAGATTATATAGAAGCTAAATTTGATAGTATTGCAATAATAAAGAATGATATAAATTCTCAAAAATTTAATTTCACAATAGGAAATAAATCATTTAAAAATATGGAAATAAATTTAATTGGAGAACATCAAGTAAAAAATTGTATAACTGCTATAAATGCAATAGAGTATCTAAGAAAAAGTAATAAAATAGAAAATATTACAGATGAAAGTATAAAACTAGGAATAAAGGAAACAAAATGGCCTGGAAGAGTAGAAAAAATAATGGAAAATCCTACTTTCATAATTGATGGAGCTCATAACGAAGATGGAGCTAAATCATTAAAAAATGTAATAGACAAAAATTTTAAAAATAAGAAATTAATACTTATGATAGGAATGTTAGAGGATAAAGATATAGATTCTGTATTAGATATATTAGTTCCGTCATTTACAAAAATTATTGTTACAGAACCAAACAATCCTAGAAAAATATCAGCAAATAAATTAAAGAAAAAAATAGAAAAATACACAAAACATGTGGAATCTGTGGATAATATAGAGGATGCTCTAAAAAGAACTATAGAAATATCTGATAAAGATAGTGTTATAATAAGTGCAGGTTCTTTATATATGATAGGAGAAGTTAGAACACTTATGAGAAAAATAAGTGATTATGATTTTGAATAAACAAAATTTTAAATATTGGAGAGTTGAAAGACTCTCTTTTTTTATTAAAATTATTACAAAAGTTGAAAAAATAACTTAATTAAATGAAATTAAAAAAGTGAAGAAAATTAAGAAGTATGATAATCTATATATAAGAAGAAATAATAAAATTTTAATTGACTAGAGAGGAATATATGGAAAAAAAAGATATAGAAATAAGGATAGAAAATTTAATAAATACATTAAACTATCATAGCGATAAATATTATAATCAAGATACTCCAGAAATTTCTGATTTTGAGTACGATAATCTAATGAAAGAACTTATAAAATTAGAAGAAGAAAATCCAGAATTAAAAAGAATAGATTCACCTACAAATAGAGTAGGAGGGGTTGCACTTGATAAATTTGAACAGATAACACATAAAAATCCTATGCTAAGTTTATCAAATGCTTATTCAGCAAAAGATTTGAGAGATTTTGATAAAAGAGTAAAAGAAATGACTGGAGAAGATACAGAGTATGTAGTTGAATTTAAAATAGATGGTCTTTCTGTTGGTATTACTTATGAAAATGGAGAATTCAAATATGCAGCTACTAGAGGGAATGGCCTTATTGGAGAAGATATTTCTAAAAATGCAATGACAATAAAAAGTATACCATTAAAAATAGAAGATAAAAGAGAGATAATAGTAAGAGGAGAAGTATATATATCAAAAGAAAATTTTGAAAAAGTAAATGAGTATCAAGAAGAACATGATTTACAAATATTTGCAAATCCTAGAAATCTTGCAGCAGGTTCTCTTAGACAATTAGATTCTAAATTAACAGCAAAAAGACCTTTAGATATATTTATATTTAATTTAGAGAATATAGATGAATTAGAAGATATAAAAACACATTCTGATTCACTAGAATATTTAAAGAAATTAGGATTTTCAGTAAGTGAGAATTATAAAAAATGTAAAAATATAGATGAAGTTATAGAATTTATAGAGTATTGGACTGAAAATAGAGGAAATTTAAAATTCGACATAGATGGTATGGTTGTAAAAGTAAATGATATTTCAAAAAGAAATATTATGGGATTTACAGCGAAAAGTCCAAGATGGGCTATAGCATATAAATTTCCAGCTGAGAGAAAAAAAAGTAAAATTCTAGATATAGAAGTAGAAGTTGGTAGAACA
Organism: Peptacetobacter sp.; assembly: GCF_029264495.1. Taxonomy (GTDB): domain Bacteria; phylum Bacillota; class Clostridia; order Peptostreptococcales; family Peptostreptococcaceae; genus Peptacetobacter. Next base: position 25,847 of record NZ_JARIBH010000069.1, on the reverse strand, counting down.
GGAACAATTACACCAACTGCAATACTTGAAACAGTAAGACTTGCAGGAACATCTGTAAGTAGAGCAACTCTTCATAATGAAGATTTCATAAGAGAAAAAGATATAAAATTATTTGATCATGTAATAGTGCAAAAAGCAGGTGATATTATACCTCAAATAGTAGAAGTAGTAAAAGAAGATAGAACAGGTGAAGAAAAAGATTTTGTTATGCCTAAAGTATGTCCAGCATGTGGAGAACCAACAGTAAGATTGGATGGTGAAGCAGCAGTAAAATGTATAAATATTTCTTGTCCTGCTCAGATAAGAAGAGGTATGATACATTTTGTTTCTAGAGAAGCTATGGATATAGATGGAATGGGAGAATCTATAATAACATTATTATTAAAAGAAAATTTAATAAAAGATATATCAGATATATATTATCTAAAAAAAGAGGATATAATTCCATTAGAAAGAATGGGAGAAAAATCAGCAAATAATTTAATAAAAGCAATTGAAAAATCTAAATCAAATGATTTATGGAGACTTATAAATGGTTTAGGAATAAAATTTGTCGGAGTAAAAGGAGCAAAAATACTTGCGTCTAATTTTAAGAATTTAGATGAAATTATAGATGCAGATGTTGAAAGACTACAACAACTAGAGGAATTTGGAAGTATAATGTCTGAAAGTGTTGTTGAATTTTTTGCAGAAGAAAAAAATTTATTAGTTATTAATAAATTAAAAGAAGCAGGTGTAAATACTGAAGCAGGTGAAGATAAATCAGAAGGAATAGCTAAAATATTTGAAGGTATGAAAATAGTTTTAACGGGTACACTTCCAACGTTAAAAAGAAATCAAGCAAAAGAAATAATAGAACTTAGAGGCGGTAAAGCAGTAGCAAGTGTAAGTAAATCTACTACATTTGTATTGGCTGGAGAAGCTGCAGGTTCTAAGCTGACTAAGGCAAATGATCTTGGAATAAGAGTTATAGATGAAGAAGAATTTTTAAAAATATCTGAAATGGTAGATAAATCGGAAGTATTTAAAGAACTAGATATATAAATAATAAAAAATATATAATCCTATATTATATAGAGAATATTCTTTAATTAAAATAAGAGGTGAATTTTTATATGCAAAGAAAATCAGGAAGACTAAAAGACGAAATAAGAAGAGTTAAAATAACAACAAATTACACTAAGTATGCTGAAGGATCTGTACTTATAGAAATGGGAGAAACAAAAGTAATATGTACAGCTACGGTAGAAAATAAAGTACCACCATTTCTTAGAAATACTGGTACAGGGTGGATAAATGCTGAATATTCTATGCTACCAAGAGCAACTCATCAAAGAAAAATAAGAGATTCTGTAAAAGGTAAAATAGATGGAAGAACTCAAGAAATACAAAGATTAATAGGAAGAGCGATAAGATCTGTAATAGATTTAGAGTTATTAGGAGAAAGAACAATATGGATAGACTGTGATGTTATACAAGCTGATGGTGGAACAAGAACAGCTTCTATAACAGGTGGTTTTGTAGCAGCAGCACAAGCTATATATGGACTTTATAAAAATAAAGAAATAAAAAAATTGCCAATAAAAAACTTTGTATCAGCAATAAGTGCAGGTATAGTAGATAATAATCATATTTTAGATCTTTGTTACGAAGAAGATTCATCAGCAAAAGTAGATATGAATTTTGTAATGACAGATAAGGGAGAATTTGTAGAAGTTCAAGGAACAGGAGAAGAAGCTCCATTTAGCAGGGAAGATTTAAATAAATTATTAGAACTTGGAGAAAAAGGAAATAAAGAATTAATAAAAATTCAAAGAGAAGCAATTCCAGAAATTGGAGATGAAGTTTTAGGAATGGACTACGGAAAAGATGTAGTAATAGCTACCGGAAATAAGCATAAACTTGAAGAAATAGGAGATATATTAAAAGATTTTGATTATAATATATATTCATTAAAAGATGTAAATTTAGACGGTATAGAAATAATAGAAGATGGAAAAACTTTTGAACATAATGCATTAATTAAAGCGAGAACTATAGGAAAATTAACAAAAAAAATATCTATTGCAGATGATTCTGGATTAGTTGTAGATTATTTAGATGGAAAACCGGGTATATATTCAGCGAGATATGCTGGAGAAAATGCAACTGATGAAGAAAATAGAATAAAATTATTTGAAGCAATGAAAGATGTGCCTATGGAAAAAAGAACTGCAAGATTTGTAAGTGCAATAGGTGTTGTTCTTCCTGATGGAAAAGAATTTACAGTTAGAGGAACTGTAGAAGGGAAAATTACCTTTGAAGAGTATGGCGAAAATGGATTTGGATATGATTGTATGTTTGTACCAGAAGGTTATGAAACTACATTTGGAGAAATAGAACCAGATATAAAAAATAAAATAAGTCATAGAGCAAATGCACTTAAAAAGATGAAAGAAGAATTTATAAAAAGGGTTGTGAGATAATGAAAATAGGAATAGTTAGTGATACTCATAGAATGATAAAATGTATAGATAAAGCAATTCCATATTTAAAAAATTGTGACCTTATTATACATGCTGGAGATAATTATTCTGATGCTAGATATATATACAGTGAAACAAGTGTTGGTGTTATGGCAGTTGTAGGAAATTGTGATTATGAAGATGCAGAAGAAGAATTACTATTCGATTTTGCAGGAAAGAAATTTTTTGTTTGTCATGGACATAGATACGATGTAAAATATGGTCTTAATTTTTTAAAAACAAAAGCGGAAAGAGAGGGTGCAGATATAGTAGTATTTGGTCATTCTCATGAAACATTTTCAGATGTAATTGATGGAGTTTTATATATAAATCCAGGAAGCCTTGCACTACCAAGAGGTGGGACTAAAAGAGGTTTTGCTATATTGGAAATAGAAGATAGCAATATAAAAGTTAAAGAAATTGAAATATAATCATAAGAAAGGTTGTATTTAAAAAAAGTTATGTGATATAATTAAGTGGTTATATAGAATTTTATAATGGATAAAAATACCATAAAAGATTATATTAGACGTATATCAGGAGGAATTTTAGAAGATGAAAGCAGAATTACTAAAAAAAGAAGGTAACGTAGTTACTTTAAAAATAGCAGTAGACTACGATAAATTTAACGGAGCTGTAGAAAAAGCTTATAAAAAAACAAGAGGTAGATACAATATACCAGGTTTCAGAAAAGGTAAAGCTCCTAGAAAAATAATAGAAATGAACTATGGAGAAGGAATATTCTACGGTGATGCAATAGATGCTATATTCCCAGAAGTATTCGAAGTAGCTATAAAAGAAACAGAAATAAGCCCAATAGCTGCTCCATCAATAGATGTTGATGAAATAAGCAAAGACAATGGTTTAGTTATGTCAGTAGAAGTAGAAGTTAGACCAGAAGTTAAATTAGGACAGTACAAAGGTGTAGAAGTTAAAAAAGATGTACCTGAAGTAACTGAAGAAATGGTAACTGAAGAATTAAATAGAATGTTAGAAAATAACTCTAGATTAGTAGACGTTGAAAGAAATGTTGAAAATGGAGATATAGTAAACATAGACTTTAAAGGATTTGTTGACGGAGTTGAATTCGAAGGTGGAAATGCAGAAGGTTATGAATTAACAATAGGTTCAAATACTTTCATAGATAACTTTGAAGAACAGTTAACTGGAAAATCATTAAATGAAGAAGTAGAAGTTAATGTTACTTTCCCAGAAGAATATTCAAGAACAGATTTAGCAGGAAAACCAGCTAAATTTGAAGTTAAAATAAATGCTATAAAAGTAAAAGAAGTTCCAGAATTAAATGATGAATTCGTTTCTGACACAACAGAATTTGAAACAGTAGAAGAATTAAAAGCTGATATAAAAGCTAAATTAGAAGAAGAAGCTAAAAACTTTGCAGAAAGTCAAATAAGAAATGAAATAGTAAATAAAATAGCTGAAGAAGCTGATTTTGAAACTCCAAACTCTATGGTTGAAGAACAGTTAAATAGAATGATGAATGAATTAGCATTCCAGTTACAGAGTCAGGGATTACAGATGGAACAGTTATTAGAAATAACTGGTAAAAACCTAGATGGTTTAAAAGAAGAAAGAAGAGAAGATGCTATACAGTTAGTAAGAGGATCTCTTGTATTAGAAGAAGTTGGAAAACTTGAAAATATAGAAGCTACTGAAGAAGAAGTAGATGCAGAAGTAGCTAAAATGGCTGAAATGTATAAAATGGAAGCTGCAGAAGTTAAAAAAGTATTAAGACCAGAAGATTTAGAAGATATAGCTGGTCAGGTTAAAGTAAGAAAAACAATAGACTTCTTAGTTGAAAATGCTACAATAGCATAGTCTATTAAATATTATGAAATAACAAGGCTGCCTAAATCGTAATAAATACATTTAGACAGCCTTATATTGAATGTAAAAAAGAAAGGGGTTAAATATAAAATGGCATTAGTACCTTATGTTGTTGAACAAACAGGACGTGGGGAAAGATCTTATGATATATTCTCTAGACTATTAAAAGATAGAATAATATTCTTATGTGATGAAGTAAATGATGATACAGCAGGACTTATAGTAGCTCAACTTTTATTCCTTGAAGCTGAAGACCCTGATAAAGACATTCATCTATATATAAATTCACCAGGTGGAAGTATAACAGCTGGTATGGCTATATATGATACTATGAATTATATAAAACCAGATGTTAGTACTATATGTATAGGAATGGCAGCATCTATGGGAGCATTTTTACTTTCATCAGGTGCTAAAGGAAAAAGATATGCTCTTCCAAATAGTGAAATAATGATTCATCAACCACTAGGTGGAGCTCAAGGTCAAGCGACTGAAATAGAAATACGGGCAAAAAGAATTATAAGAATGAAAGAAAAATTAAATACGATACTTTCTGAAAATACAGGTCAACCACTTGAAAAAATAATGGCTGATACAGAAAGAGATAACTTCATGGAAGCACCAGAAGCTTTAGAATATGGATTAATAGATGAAGTTATAACAAATAAACCGTTATAAGAGAGGGGAATTTTAATGGCAAAATTTGATGATAAAAAACAGCTGAAATGCTCTTTTTGCGGGAAAACTCAAGATCAGGTAAGAAGACTTATTGCAGGTCCAGATGTTTGCATATGTGATGAATGTGTTGAACTTTGCGAAGATATAATCAAAGAAGAATTTGAAGAAGCAAGTGAAGAAACAACATCAATAGAATCACTTCCAAAACCAAAAGAAATGATGGAAATATTAAATGATTATGTAATTGGTCAAGAAAAAGCTAAAAAAGCTCTTTCAGTTGCAGTGTATAATCATTACAAAAGAATATATAGCAATTCTGAAAATGATGTAGATATTCAGAAAAGTAATATATTACTTTTAGGACCAACAGGATCAGGTAAAACCTTACTTGCTCAGACATTAGCAAAAACTTTAAACGTTCCATTTGCTATGGCAGATGCAACAGCACTTACAGAAGCTGGATATGTTGGTGAAGATGTTGAAAATATACTTTTAAAACTTATACAAGCAGCTGATTCTGATGTTGAAAAAGCCCAAAAAGGTATAATATATATCGACGAAATAGATAAAATAGCTAGAAAATCTGAAAATGTATCTATAACAAGAGATGTAAGTGGTGAAGGGGTACAGCAGGCACTTTTAAAAATATTAGAAGGAACAGTTGCAAACGTACCACCACAAGGTGGAAGAAAACATCCAAACCGGGAATTTATAAAAATAGATACAACTAATATATTATTCATATTAGGTGGAGCTTTTGATGGATTAGAACAAATAATCCAAAGAAGATCTAGTGAAAAAACATTAGGATTTGGAGCTAAAATAGAAAGTAAGAAAAATCTTGATATAGGTAAAATATATGAAAATGTATTACCTGAAGATTTACTTAAATTTGGTATAATACCTGAATTTATAGGTAGAATACCTGTAATAGCTACATTAAATATGTTAGATGAAGAAGCACTAGTAACTATATTAAAAGAACCTAAAAATGCATTAGTGAAACAGTATAAGAAATTATTTGCAATTGAAGATGTAGAACTTGAATTTGAAGATGATGCTCTTAAAGAAATAGCTAAAAAAGCTATAGAAAGAAATACTGGTGCAAGAGGTCTTAGAAGTATAGTTGAAAATATAATGATGGATACAATGTATGAAGTACCATCAGAGGAAAATGTAGAAAAAGTTGTTGTAACTAAAGAATCTGTTATAAATGACGATGTAAAACCAACAATAGTTTACAAAGAAAATTAGTATAAAAAAATTACTGTGTAATAAATACACAGTAATTTTTTTTATATAAATGTCATAAAAACTCCTATAGCACCAAATACAAACACTATTGCTATAGATCCGATTTTTTCTGTTTTTAAAAGATATAAAGCTACTAAAAAAGCAATAATTTCATAAAGTCCCCAATGAAGTTCCTTACCTGAAGAAACAGCTGCGGCTAAAATAAATCCTAAAGTAATCGGTCTTAAAACTAATAATAAATTTTCTACTCTTTTATTATTCATAAATTTATCTAATAAATGTGATATGATAGTAAGACCTACTAATGAAAATATAACAACACCGATAGAAGCAGCTAAAGATCCCCAAAATCCAGCAGTTTTAAACCCTACAAAAGTAGCACTATTTATTGCTATTGGACCTGGTGTAGATTGAGAAATTGCTAATAAATCCAAAAATTCTTGATTTGTAATAAAGTGATATTTATTTATAAATTCTTGTTGGATAAAAGGAAGCATAGCATATCCACCACCAAAGCTAAATGCACCGATTTTTAAAAATATAAGAAAAAGAAGCACTATTTTAGACATAGGCTATAAACACCTCCTAATAATATTAAATATATTGGACTTATATTGAAGAAAGCCACAGAAACAAAAGAAATAATTAAAAATATAATGTTTCTTTTATTTTTAGGAAGTTTATCTAACATTTTTATAAATGAATATAATATAAGTGCAATTACGACAGGATTAACTCCATTAAAAAATCCATCTAGTATATTAGATGATGTATTGGCAAAATATAGATAAGCAAGTGTTATAACTATACAAAATGAAGGCATAGTAGCTCCTAACAAACAAACTAAAACACCTTTAATACCATTTATCCTATATCCCAAAAGAATAGAAATATTTGCTGCTAAAACACCTGGATAACTTTGTGCAATTGAAAGATAATCTAAAAATTCATCTTCATCTACAAGATGTTGTTTAGTAACCAATTCATCTTGAATAAGAGGAACCATAGCATATCCACCGCCAAAAGTAAAAGCACCAATCTTAAAGAATGTCAAAAATAATTTTAGCATTTAAATCCTCCTTAAAATATTTAATTTTACAAATTTAGACAATTCAACTATATTATATCACAGAAAAGTTAAGGAAAAATTATTTATAGTGTATAATAATATATAGAGTGTATATAATAAAAAATAATAGATATGAACTTGCAAATAAATCTTTATAACGATATAATAATCTATTAAATGATAAAATTTAAAGCTTTTTCGGTTGAAAATTAATATCCGTAAAGATATAATAGTAAAAGCAGTGAAATTCTTAAAAAAGGAGATGAAAAACTGAATGAATAATACATACACTAAAATTGAACGTGAATTACCATTAATCCCGCTTAGAGGATTATCAATATTCCCATATATGATATTAAACTTTGATATAGGTAGAGAGATATCTATAAAAGCTCTAGAAGAGGCTATGTTAAATGATGAGATAATATTCCTTACCTCTCAAAAGGATCCAGAAATAGATAACCCAGAAGTAGATGATTTCTATAAAGTTGGAACTATATCTAAAGTAAAACAAATGATAAAATTACCAGGAGATACAGTTAGAGTTTTAGTTGAAGGTATATCTAGAGGTGTTATAAAAGAAGTAGATAATGAAGATGGATACTATAAGGCTATAATAGATGAAATTGTACCTATAGACAATGAAGAAATAGAAAATAATGAAGAAAATATAGATGAAGAAATAACAAATAAAGAAAAAGATATGGAAATAAAAGCATTGGTTAGAAGTGTAATGGATGCTTTTGAAGACTATATAAATATAGGAAATAAAATATCACCAGAAATACTAATAACACTTTCAGAAATAGAAGATTATGGAAGATTAGTAGATACAATAGCAGCAAATATATATTTAAAAAGTGAAAAGAAACAAGAAATAATAGAAGAATTTGATGTTAAAAACAGATTAGAACTTATATATATGACTCTATTAGAAGAAGTAGAAATAATGAAGATAGAGAAAAAAATAGCTCTAAGAGTAAAAAAACAAATGAATAAAATTCAGAAAGAATATTATTTAAGAGAACAGATGAGAGCTATACAAAAAGAACTTGGAGAAGATGAGGATTCATCTAGTGAAGCAGATAAATATAAAAAACAATTAAAAACATTAAAAGCTCCAAAAGCTACTAAAGAAAAAATAGACAAAGAAATAGAAAAATTTGCAAAACTACCACAAAGTTCTCCAGATTCTTCTGTAAGTAGAAATTATTTAGATATGATATTCTCTCTTCCTTGGAATAAAGAAACTAAAGATAAATTAGATATAGAAAAAGCAGAGGCAATACTTAATGAAGATCATTATGGCCTAGATAAAGTAAAAGAAAGAATAATAGAATACTTAGCTATTAGAAAATTATCAAAATCTCCAAAAGGTCCTATAATATGCTTAGTTGGACCTCCAGGTGTTGGTAAAACATCGATAGTAAAATCTGTTGCAAGAGCGTTAGGAAGAAAGTTTACAAGACTTTCTCTTGGTGGAGTTAGAGATGAAGCAGAAATAAGAGGACATAGAAGAACATATGTAGGTGCAATACCTGGAAGAATAATAAATGGAGTTAAAGAAGCAGGAAGTAAAAATCCAGTATTTTTATTAGATGAGATTGATAAAATGGCATCTGATTATAAAGGAGATCCAGCAGCAGCTATGCTAGAAGTTCTAGATCCAGAACAAAATAAAGACTTTGTAGACCATTATATGGAAATACCTTTTGATTTATCAAAAGTTCTATTTATAACAACAGCTAATAGTTTAGATAATATACCAAGACCATTATTAGATAGAATGGAAATAATTAGAGTATCTGGATATATAGAAGAAGAAAAATTAAATATAGCAAGTAAATATTTACTTCCAAAGCAAATAAAAGAAAATGCATTAGAAGAAAACTTTGTTAGTATAGATGAAGAAGTTATGAGAAAAATAGTAAGTTCTTATACTAGAGAAGCAGGTGTTAGAACATTAGAAAGAACAATTGGTAAAATATGTAGAAAAGTAGCAAAAAAATATGTTGAAGATCCAACATTAGAACATTATGATGTTAAAATAGATGACCTTCAAGAATTATTAGGAAAAGAAGTATTTAGATATGACCTTGCAAAAGATGAACCTAGAGTAGGTCTTGTTACAGGACTTGCATGGACAGAAGTAGGTGGAGTTACTTTAGAAGTAGAAGTAAATGTACTAAAAGGAAAAGGTAATATAGTACTTACTGGTCAATTAGGTGATGTTATGAAAGAATCTGCAAAAGCAGGAATATCTTATATAAGATCTAAAGCAGAAGAATTAGGAATAGATCCAGAATTTTATACTAATACAGATATACATATACATTTACCTGAAGGTGCTACACCAAAAGATGGACCTTCAGCTGGTATAACAATGGCACTTGCAGTTATTTCAGCACTTACAAATAGAGGTGTCCCTGGAAATATAGCTATGACAGGAGAAATAACTTTAAGAGGTAGAGTACTTGCAGTAGGAGGAGTAAAAGAAAAATTACTTGCTGCACATAGAGCAGGAATTAAAAAAGTATTACTTCCATCTGAATGTGAAGTTGATTTAGAAGAAATTCCTGAAAATGTAAAAGCTGATATGAATTTTGTATTAGTTGAAAAAATGGATGATGTTTTAAAAGAAGCCCTTTTATAGAATAGGACGGTGAAAATAATGAAAATAAGAAGTTCAGAGATTACAATGAGTGCTGTACATAAATCCCAATATCCTACAGATGGTATACCTGAAATAGCATTAGCTGGGAGATCAAATGTTGGTAAATCATCTCTTACAAACGCATTATTAAATAGAAGAAATTTTGCAAGAACTAGTTCCACACCAGGAAAAACAAGAACAATAAACTTTTATTTAATAAATGAAGAATTTTTCTTTGTAGATTTACCAGGATATGGATATGCAAAAGTAGCTAAATCTGAAAAAGAAAAATGGGGACAGATAATGGAAAGATATCTTCAAGATAGAAAAGAGCTTTGTGCAATTTTCTTATTGGTTGATATAAGACATGAGCCTACAAATGATGATAAAATGATGTATGATTGGATAAAATACTATGGATATGATTGTGTTGTAATAGCTACGAAAGCAGATAAAATATCTAGAGGACAATATCTAAAACATATGAGTGTAATTAGGAAAAAACTTCAACTTGAAAAAGATGAAAAAATTATACCTGTTTCTTCATCTAAAAAAACAGGTATAGAAGAATTATGGTCTGAAATAGTTGAACAGTATGAAAAACACGGATATGAAATAAGAGTAGATTAATCTATAAATAGGCAAAGATTAAATATCTTTGCCTATTTTATATATTAAAAAAATAGAATTCAAAATATATATAAAAAAAATAATCATTAAAAATACATTGTGAAAATAAAGATATTGTATTGAAAAAATTCAAAAATAACAATAAAATTAATTAATAGAGAATATTATTTTAGAGAGTATCAATAAAGAAAATTCAGACTGGGGGAATAATATATGATAGATAAAAATAGAATAAAAGCAGTAGCTTGGGCTGAGATTGACTTGGATGCTTTCAAAAAAAATTTAAAAAATATAAGAAATATTTTGACTAATAATGAGGCTATTTGTGGTATAGTTAAAGCTGATGCATATGGACATGGAGCTGTCGAAATAGCTAGAACTCTTGAAGAAAATGATGTAGAGTATTTAGCTGTATCAAGAGCAGAAGAAGCAATGGAACTTAGAAGAAAACAAGTAGAACTCCCTATCTTAATTTTAGGATATACTCCTGAATTAAGATATAAAGACATAATACGAAATGATGTAATGTTTACCATATATTCAAAAGAAGATGCAGAAAAATTAAACAAAGTAGCAGAAGAACTTGAAATGGATGCTAAAGTTCATATAAAAATAGATACTGGTATGAATAGACTCGGGTTTAAAGTTACAGAAGAGTCGATTAAAGATATAAAAGAAATAAGTAAAATGAGTAGAATAAGAATAAAGGGAATGTTTACTCATTTTGCAGCTTCAGATGAATTAGATAAAACTTTTACCAACAATCAAGGCGAAAAATTTAAATATATTACAAAAAGGCTAAAAGAAGAAGGAGTTAATATACCTTTACTTCATACAGCTAACAGTGCTGCAACAGTTGATTGTGAAGATATGAGGTTTGATATGGTAAGAGCAGGAATAATAATGTATGGATGTTATCCATCTGATGAAGTAATGAAAGAAAGAGTTCCTCTTGAACCTGTTATGACTATAAAAACAAAAGTTTCTCATGTAAAAGTAATAGAACCTGGTGAAAAAATCAGCTATGGATGTACATATGAAGCAAAAGAAAAAGAAAAAATAGCGACTTTAGCAATAGGATATGCAGATGGATTTGTACGAGGCAGAAAAAATCCAAAGGTTTGTATAAAAGGTAAATACTATGATGTAGTTGGAAGAATATGTATGGATCAATGTATGATAAAAATAGGCATGGAAGATGATATCAATGTTGGGGATGAAGTTATAGTATTTGGAAAAGGTGGAGTATCAATAAGTGAATTTGCTAATGACTGTGACACTATATCACATGAAATAATGTGCAATATATCTAGAAGAATACCTAGAGTATTTATTGAGCATGAAGATATTATAAAGTACGATGATTATTTGAGATATTAAATTTTATTTATTCTAAATATTGTTATTAAATATTAAATATGAAAAAGGGGAGCAAAATTTCTGCTTCTCCTTTTAATTTAAAGTAAAAGTGGATAAAATAAAAGAAATATTATTGTTAAATAATTAATAAAAATTCTTGACAAATTTTATCAACTTTTGATAAAATAAAAACATAGTAGGTGGTGAAAAATGTTATTTACAAAAGAAAGTGATTACGCAATAAGAATTGTAAGAGCACTTAAAAATGAAGAAAAATTAACTATAAAGGATATTTGTGAAAAAGAATCCTTACCTGAAGCATTTGCTTATAAAATAATTAAGAAATTATCAAAAAATGGTATTGTAGATATCAAAAGAGGGGCAAATGGTGGATATAATTTAAGAAAAAAATTAGATATGCTAACACTTTATGATATAGTAGTTTCTACTGAACCAGATTTTGCTGTAATGGATTGTATAAATAATTTTTGTGGTAGAAATGGACATAGTGGAAGATGTAGGGTACATAAAGAATTAGTATCCATTCAAAAAGAAGTAGAATCATTATTAAAAAGAAAAACATTAAAAGATATTTTGGAATCAGAAAGCAAGTAAAATTTATATTATATTTAATAATGATTTAAATTAGATAAAAATAGCTTGTACATAGATAAAAAATGTGCAAGCTATAAAATTTGCATTAAAGTGGACTAAAAAAGTCTATTTTAAAAATAAATATTAAAAATAAAATTTTAATTCTTAGGAGGAAATATTATGAATCATAAATGCTATGGCTGCAATACTTGTAAAAGTGCAGACAAACCTTTAGAAGGATATATAAAAAGCCTTCCATTTGAAACATCTCACCATAGAGTAGATACACAGAAAACAAAATGTGGATTTGGATTACAAGGAGTTTGTTGTAGACTCTGTTCAAATGGACCTTGTCGTATAACACCAGATTCTCCAAGAGGAATATGTGGAGCAAATGCAGATACTATAGTTACAAGAAACTTATTAAGAGCAGTTGCATCTGGTTCTGGTTGTTATATTCATGTTGTAGAAAATACAGCAAGAAATGTAAAAGATGTTGCACAGAAAAAAGGTGAGATAAAGGGTGAAAATGCTCTTAACAAACTAGCCGATATATTTGAAATTTATGAAGAAGATATACATAAAAGAGCAGAAAAGGTTGCAGATGCAGTATTAACTGATTTATATCTTCCTGAATTTGAAGAAATGAAATTGATTAAAAAAATGGCTTATGCTCCTAGATATGAAAATTGGAAAGAATTAGGTATTTTACCTGGAGGAGCAAAATCAGAAGTATGTCATGGTGTAGTAAAATGTTCTACAAATCTTAATTCAGATCCAGTTGATATGTTGAAAGACTGTCTAAAATTAGGTATATCAACAGGTATATATGGATTAACGCTTACTAATTTATTAAATGATATAGTACTAGGAGAACCAGAAATAAGATTGGCTCCAGTTGGAATGAGAGTTGTAAATCCTGAATATATAAACATAATGATAACAGGACATCAACATTCAATGTTTACATATCTTCAAAAAAGATTAACAGAAGAAGATGTTGTAAAAAAAGCAGAAGCTGTTGGAGCTAAAGGATTTAAATTAGTAGGATGTACTTGTGTTGGACAAGATTTACAGCTAAGGGGTGCACATTATGAAGATATATTTGATGGACATGCCGGAAATAATTACACAAGTGAGGCTATACTAGCTACAGGTGCAATTGATGCAGTTATATCTGAGTTTAACTGTACTTTACCTGGCATAGAACCTATATGTGATGAACTAAAAATAAAACAAATATGTATAGACAGTGTTGCAAAAAAAGCAAATGCTGAATTAAAAGAATTTGATTTTGAAAATAGAGAAAGTGTTTCAGAAGAAATTATAGATAGAGTTATAGATTCTTATAAAGAAAGAAGAAAAAATATTTCTTTAAATCTTATGGAAGATCATGGATTTGAAAATACTCTTACTGGTGTAAGTGAAGGCTCATTAAAATCATTTTTAGGTGGTAATTGGAAACCACTTATAGATTTATTGATATCTGGAAAAATAAAGGGTATAGCAGGAGTAGTTGGATGTTCAAACTTAACAGCTGGTGGACATGATGTATTAACAGTTGATTTAGTAAAAGAACTTATATCAAAAGATATATTGGTATTAACAGCTGGATGTTCTTCAGGAGGAATAGAAAACTGTGGTTTAATGACTCCAGAAGCTGCAAAATATGCTGGAGATAATCTAAGAGAAGTATGCGAATCTTTGGGAATACCACCAGTACTAAACTTTGGTCCATGTTTAGCTATAGGAAGATTAGAAATAGTAGCTACAGAATTAGCTGAAGCAATAGGTGTTGATTTACCAAAACTACCACTTGTACTATCAGCAGCTCAATGGTTAGAAGAACAAGCACTTGCAGATGGATGTTTTGGTCTTGCGTTAGGATTACCACTTCATTTAGGATTACCTCCATTCATATCAGGAAGTGATACAGCAGTAAAAGTACTTACAGAAGATATGAAAGAACTAACTGGTGGACAAGTTATAATAAATTCTGATGCAAAAGATACAGCAGATATTCTTGAAAAAATAATATTAGAAAAACGTACTGGTCTTAATATTTAAGGAGGACACTAGTATGAAAAGAATAATAGTAGACTACGAAAAATGTGATGGATGTAAAAACTGCTCTATAGCTTGTATGCAGGCTCATAGATCAGATGAAGGTGATATTTATACATTAAATCTTTTAGATCCTAAAAATGAATCAAGAAACTTTATATATAAAGATGAAAAAGGAAATTATAGACCTGTCTTTTGTAGACATTGTGATCAACCAGAATGTGTAATGTCTTGTATGAGTGGTGCATTGAAAAAAGATAGTGAAACAGGTTTAGTTACTTATGATGAAAAAAGATGTGGCTCTTGTTTTATGTGTGTTATGAATTGTCCTTTTGGAGTATTAAAGCCAGATAGAGTAACAAGAACAAAAGTAATAAAATGTGATTTTTGTATTGAACATGGTGGAGAACCTAGTTGTGTAAAATCATGTCCTAAAAAGGCAATTCATGTTGAGGAGGTATAACTGATGAAATATGTAATTATTGGTGTAGGTGCAGCAGGAATAACAGCTGCAGAAGAATTAAGAAAACTAGATGAAAATTCTAGTATTACAATGGTATCAGAAGATCAGTTTGTACATTCTCGTTGTATGTTGCATAAATATATATCACATGAAAGAGATGAAAAAACATTAAACTTTACAAGTGAAAATTTCTTTGAAGATAATAATATAAATTGGAAAAAAATAGGCGTAAAGAAAATAGATACTTCTAAAAAAGAAGTAATTCTTTTAAATGATGATATAGAAAAGTATGACAAATTACTTATAGCAACTGGTGCAAATAGTTTTATACCTCCTGTTGGAGATTTTAGAAAAGCGACAAATGTATTTGGATTAAGACATTTAAGAGATGCTCAAGAGATAGATAAAATGGCAGAAAAAGCTGAAAAAATATTAATAGTTGGATCAGGTCTTGTAGGTCTTGATGCAGCACATGGACTTTTAGAAAGAGGAAAAGATGTTACAATAGTTGAAATGGCAGACTCTATATTACCAGTTCAATTAAATCCATGTGCAGCATATGAATATCAAAAAAGATTTGAAAAAGCAGGAGCAAAATTCTATTTAGGATGTAAAGCAGATAAGGCAGAATGTTTAGAGGATGGAAAAATCCATGCTGTTACATTTGATACAGGAGAAACAGTACCTTGTGACATGATTATAGTTGCAGCAGGTGTTAGACCAGCAATTTCTTTAATTGAAGGTAGTGGTATAGAAGTTGATAGAGGGATTGTTGTAGATGATTTTATGAAAACCAATGTAGAAGATATATATGCAGCTGGTGATGTAACAGGTCTTTCTGGAATATGGCCTAACGCTATGAAGCAAGGAATGGTAGCTGCTAGAAATATGGCAAATATGTCTGAAAAATATGAAGATAAATTTGCGATGAAAAATACTATTAATTTCTATGGTCTTGTAAGTTTATGTTTAGGAAATATAAAAGAAGAAGAAAATGATAAAGTAGTAGAAGAAGAAGATTCAAAAAACTATAAAAGAGCTGTTTTAACAGAAGATGGGAAATTAAAGGGTATTCTTCTTCAAGGAGATATATCGAATGCTGGAATTTGGCAATATATAATAAAAAATAAAATATCAGTTGATTTCAAAGAAAATATATTTGATATAACATTTGCAGATTTTTATGGAACTGGCGAAAAAGGTAAATATGTTTGGAAATATTAAATTATAATAAGAAAAGCCTTGTACTTGAGTACGAGGCTTTTTTCTGTTAAAATTAAATTTTAATGAGATTAATATAAACGGAGGATCGGAATGTTAGAAAAAAATAAAGAATATGTTGTCGATATCGTTGATATGGGTGAATCTGGAGTTGGAATCGGTAAATATAATGGATTTACAGTATTTGTAGATGCTGCTTTGGTAGGTGAAAAGGTAAAAGTAAAAATAAATAAATCTAAAAAAAATTATGCAGTAGGAGATTTAGTTGAAATAGTGCAGCAATCTCCATTTAGAGTTGCTAGAGTTTGTGATGATAATTTAAAGATGTGTGGTGGATGTCAGATACAGGAATTAGACTATAATAAGCAATTAGAATTAAAAACTAATGAAGTCAAACAAGTTGTATCTAGAATAGGAAAACTAGAAAATGTCAATATTTTAAATACTATAGGAATGGAAAATCCATTTAGATATAGAAATAAGGCACAGTTTCCAGTACAAATGAAAAATGGAAAACCTGTAATAGGATTTTATAAGAAAAAAAGTCATGAAGTAATACCTACAGCTAAATGTATGATTCAACATGAACTAAATGATAAAATAATAGAAGTTGTAAGAGAATATATATTGGAAAATAATGTAAGTGTTTATGATGAAGTAAAACACAAAGGAATATTAAGACATATAGTTACAAAAATAGGATTTACAACAGGTGAAGTTATGGTAGTTTTAGTTGTAAATGGCAAAAAACTTCCCAATATAGATAAACTTGTAGATAAACTTACTGAAAAAATAGAAGGATTTAAAACATTAGTATTAAATATAAATACAAACAAAACAAATGTAATTCTTGGAAGAGAAAATAAAGTTATATGTGGAACTGGAAAAATAAATGATTATATAGGGAAACTTGTATTTGAAATATCACCATTATCATTTTTCCAAGTAAATCCGGTTCAGACAGAAGTTTTATACAATAAAGCTCTTGAATATGCAAATTTAACAGGAAATGAAACAGTATTTGATATATATTGTGGAATAGGAACAATATCTCTATTTTTAGCTCAGAAAGCTAAAAAAGTATATGGTATAGAAATAGTAGAAGATGCTATTAAAGACGCTAAGATAAATGCAAAATTAAATGGACTTGATAATACAGAATTTTATGCTGGAAAAGCAGAAGAAGTTGTTCCAAAGATGTATAAAGAAGGCAAAAAAGCTGATGTAGTTGTAGTAGACCCTCCTAGAAAAGGATGCGATGAGAAAGTATTAGATACAATAATATCTATGGAGCCAGAAAGAGTAGTTTATGTATCTTGTAATCCATCGACACTTGCTAGAGATTTAGCTTATTTAGATGAGAGAGGATATAAATGTGATGAAATTCAACCAGTAGATATGTTCCCACATTCAGTACATGTGGAAAATGTAGCTGTATTAACTAAAAAATAAAAATAAAAAATCCTATTGTAAAATTAAATACAATAGGATTTTTTTGATTGAATATATTAAAAAATTATTTTAAAATCATAAGTTCTTTTGGGAAGTGTGTAAGTGTTTCCATACCATTTTCTGTTATAAGAACAGTATCTTCAATTCTTACACCACCCCAACCAGGAATATAAATACCAGGTTCCATTGTAATAACACAATTAGTTTCCATTATTCTACTACCATTTATACCAAGGAAAGGTTCTTCATGAAGATCTAATCCAACACCATGACCCATTCCAGAATAATAGAATTTTTCATAATCTCCAAGAATTTTTCTTATTTCAGCATCAGGACCTTTTGCATGAGCTCTATTTTTCATATTTTCAAGACCTATTTCTTGTGATTTACGAACAAGTTCATAAACTTCTTTTTGCTTTTCATTTGGTTCTCCAACAATAAATGTACGAGTCATATCAGATATATATCCATTATATTTTGCACCAAAATCTACAAGAACAAAGTCACCTTCTTCAACTTTTTTATCACTAGGTTTACCATGAAGTAAAGATGTTTTTGCTCCAGAAATTAATATAGTTTCAAAACCTATGTCCTGTGCACCATGCATTTTCATAGAAAACTCAAGTCTTGCACATAATTCTCTTTCAGTTACACCAGGTTTTATATAAGGAACTAATTCTTCTAAAGCTTTATCTGCAATTTGGCATGAAATTCTTAAATTTTCAATTTCTTCATCAGATTTTACATAACGTAGAGTTTCAATAACATTTTGAGTAGGTACAAGTTCGATACCTGATTCAGATAAAAGTGAATTTATTTGAGTATATTTGTCAAAAGTTGTAAAACATTCTTCAAAGCCTAATTTTTTTATACCTGCTTCTATACATGTATTAGCTATAGCTTTTGGTAAGCTTCTAGATGTTAGATGCCAGTTTACGATTTTATAATCAGGACAACTTTTTTCAGCTAACTCTGTAAAACGAGAATCTGTTAATAAATATTTACCATTTGGTCCTATTATAGCATATCCACATTCGTCAGGATAACCTGTTACATAGTTAACATTTGATTCTTTGGAAATATACATTCCATCTAATCCTTTTTCTTGTACAATTTCTAAAATTTTTTTAGCTTTGTCCATTTTTTTAAATTCTCCCTCTATTTTAAATTTTATCCTAAAAAGAGAATATCAATTAAAGGTAAAAATGTCAATATTGCAAAAATTCAGAGAAAAAAAGAAATTTTTGTAGAATGAGTAAAAAATATGTATATAAATTTAATAATTATTAAAAAATTTAAAATAAATTAAAAATAAAAATTTAGATTAAAATAAAAAAACTTTAAAAAAATAGGAAAACGATATTACAAAACTTTATATAAAATGAAAAAATAAAGAAAAAATCTAAATATAATTTAAAAATAAAATTAAAATCTGAATATAAAAAAATATAAAAAAATTCAAATAAATTATACAATTATATTTTATAGCAGAAAAAATTGTGATATAATATACAAAGGTCAGTAAAAAGAGTGATGTGAGATTAAATACTGATTTTATTTTAGCTTTTAGGGAGAGGATGAAGCTAAAAGTAAAAAGTACGAAAGTACAGATAGGGGGAAAATTATGGAAGCAACTAAGAAGAAGTTAGGAAAAGGATTTTGGTTCTTAGCATGTACAGATATCTTCGAACGTTTATCTTACTATTTAGGACGTTCATTAATCCTTATTTTCGTAACAGCAAGTATTGCAACAGGAGGACTTGGTCTTTCTGAATCACAAGGAGCAACAATGCAGTCATTATTAACAGCATGTGCATATGGACTACCTTTATTTACTGGGGTAGTTTGTGACCGTTTCATTGGAGCTCGTTATGTAACACCATTTGGTATGTTACTTTGTGGATTAGGTTATTTTTTAGGTTCTATAGCACATGGGCCAGGTATGGTTTATGCAATGATAGCTTGTGTAAGTGGAGGACTTTCACTTTACAAAGTTGGTTCATTAATGGGACGTGTTGTTAAGGACAAAACACAACTAGATTCAGCATTTTCAATTCGTTATACATTAGTAAATGTTGGTTCATTTATAGGTACTTTTGCAGTTGGTATATTATATAAAGATGTATTTGCTCATGATGGAGTTCTTGGTTTTGCACCTTGCTTTAAAATAGCAGCAGTTGTAATGGTATTAGGAGCTGCTTGGTTTGCACTATCTACAAAATTTATGGGTGAAGTTGGTAAAAAACCTTATAAAAATGAAAAAACAGAAGAAGAACTTGCAGCAGAAGCAAAATTAAGAGCAGAATTAAAGGATAATAAAAAAGAAATTCCTCTTACAACTGTTGAGAAAAAACGTATTGCAGCAATTATTCTTGTATCAGGATTTTCAATTATATTCTGGTTATTCTGGAACTTAGCATATCTTCCAGTTTATTACTATTGGACAAAACACGCAAACTGGATTATAGGTGGATATGAAATACCTTTAACTTGGTTTGATTCATGTAATGCTATATTCTGTGTAATTCTTGGACCTGTAACAGCTTTATTATGGAGAAAACTTGCAGAAAGACCACAAGGTGATATGAGTTTATTCCGTAAAACAGGTATAGGTATAGGTATATTAGGATTAGGATATGTTTTCATGTGTATGTTAGACGTAATGCGTGGAACAGGAAAAGTAAGTTGTATATGGTTAATATTATTTGCATTCTTATTAACATTAGGGGAAATGTTCTTCTCTCCTCTAGGAAATTCATTTATTAGTAAATATGCACCAAGCCGTTATTACTCAACAATGGGAGCTGTTTGGGGACTTGCAACATTCTTTGCATCATTTGCATATGGACCTCTTTACGGAGCAACATTTGGTGGAAACTTTGAATTTAAACATGTATGTATAGGAATTGCAATTGTAGCAGCTATTACAGCATTAGTACTATTTGCACTAGATAAAAAACTATCTAGCTTAGTAGAAGAAGATTAATACAAATAATAATAAAAAATAAAAGTATGTATTTTGACTTATAAAGTATGTATTTTGATTCATAAAAATAAAAGGTATTGTATATTATATATACAATACCTTTTTATTTTTAACAAATATTATATTTATCTACCATTATGATTTATATTTCCTACTTCTTCTTGAGTTAAATGAGTTACAACTTCATGAGTTTCAAAATATTTAAGTGTTCTCTTAATATCATCTATTAATAATGAAGCCATATCTAGTCCAAAGCCTTGTCTTACTAAAATTCTTTGAATAACAATTTCTTGTGCATTGGCAGGTAAAGAATATGCAGGAACTAACCAACCTCTACTTCTTAATTTGTCGGCAAAATCATATAGATTAAATGTCACATTAGCATTATCTTTCAATCTCCAAGTTATAGCAGGAATACCTTTATTTTCATCTCCATCGAATATAATTTCAAACATACCTAATTTTTCTATTTCTTTTGCTAAATATTGAGCTGTTTTGTAGCAGTTCATATGTATTTTTTTATATCCTTCAAATCCTAGTCTTAATAATAAATAATATTGAGCTAACATTGGTCCAGCAGGTCTTGAAAAATTAAGTTGGAATACAGCCATATCTCCACCTAAGTAGTTTACATGGAATATTAAGTTTTCAGGAAGATCTTTTTCATCACGCCATACAACGAAACCACAACCTAGTGGAGAAAGACCGAACTTATGACCAGAAGCACTGATAGATTTAACTCTAGGAAGTCTAAAATCCCATTTTATTTTAGGAGCACAAAATGGAGCTAAGAAACCACCAGATGCAGCATCTACATGTAAATCTATATTTAAACCAGTTTTTTCTTCTAATTTATCTAAAGCATGAGATAATTTTTCAATAGGTTCATATTCACCTGTAAATGTTAATCCAAATGTAGTAACAACACCTATTGTATTTTCATCTATATATTCAAGCATTGATTCGCTATCCATATAATATCTATCTTTTTCCATTGGAACTTCTCTTAATTCTATTCCCCAGTAGCGAGCAAATTTTTCCCAAACAACTTGAACAGGTCCAGTTACTAGATTAGGTTTACTTACATCTTTACCTTCTGCAAGACGTTTTTCTTTCCAACGATAATACATAGCTAAGCCACCTAGCATACAAGCTTCAGAAGAACCTACAGTAGATGTACCAATAGAAGTTAATTCATTAGGAGCATTCCATAAATCAGCAAGCATATAAACTATACGTTCTTCTATTTCTGCTGTTTGAGGATACTCATCTTTATCTATCATATTTTTATTCATACCTATGTTCATAATTTCTTTTATTTCTTCATCTTCATAAGTTTGAGTAAATGTAGCAAGATTTTGACGAGCATTTCCATCTAAAAATAATTCATCTTTTACAACTTCTAATATGACTTTAGGATCAGATTCTCCTTTTGGTATTTTATATTTAGGTAATATAAATTCTGAATCTCTTGATGCAAAAATACTATCTTCATTTGTTTTTTTGTTTAATCTGTGAGTTTTATACATTATAATACATCTCCTTTATTTTTCAATATCATCAACTTTATTATTTTGAACCCAACTAGGTTTTCTGAAATGGTATATAACAAGAGGTATTGTAATAAAAATAACGAAACCTAATATTAGAATTAAATACCAATTTAAAGTACTACCAACTTTAATCTGATTAGGAGGTAGGAAACTAAGAATGAATGCTAATGATGCACTAAAAAGACCTAAGCCACCTAATAAGAACATACCAGCTTTTCCCATTGGTACACTAAATTCTCTTTTCATATCAGGATATTTTATTCTTAATTTTATACCAGATAAAAATAATAATATATACATTACCAAATATAAAATTGATGTTAACTGAGTTAAAACTTGATAAACAGATTGGATTGAAGGCATAAAAGTAAATAATAAAATTAAAATAGATACAATACATCCTTGAACAAGTAAAATATTTACTTGCACACCATTTTTATTAGTTTTTTGTAAGAATAAAGGTAACATACCTTGATGTCCGACAGTTAAAAGACCTTTACTTGGACCACCAATCCATGTACTTACACCTGCGATAACACCTATAACTAACATTGTAAAAATAACAGGAGATAAAAATCCTAAATGGAAAGTAGTTAGGTATTTATCGAAGGCAATAAATAAACCTTGTGTTAAATTAATAGAATTAGAAGGTAGAACAAAGCTAATAGCAAGTGTTCCTAATATAAATATTGTAACTGAAATAACAGAAGCTAAAATTATAGCTTTTGGATAATTTTTTTGAGGATTTTCTATTTCAGTAACATGAACACTAGAAAGCTCCATTCCTGCAAAATAAAGAAAGATACTTGAAGCAAGTACTAAATTATTAAGATTTGATAAATTCGGAACTAATGTTTTCATACTAGTGTTCATTTCTAGTGGTTTACCAGAAAATAACCAAATAGCGGCTAATAAAATCAATAAACCTGCTGGAATTATTGTACCAATTAAACCACCAAATTTACTAATTTTTGAACTAGCAGAGATCCCTCTTAAATTTACTAAAGTTGCACCCCAATAAATAACAAAGCACACTATAGCAACATATAATTTATTATCAGCAAGAGCGACATTTGTAGAATTTGGATTAGCACCTATAAATGCGATTGAAACAGCTGAAAAAGTTAATACTGTAGGAAACCAAATAGTATTTTGTATCCATTGAAGCCAAATAGCTAAAAAGCCAAGTCTTTTTCCAAAAGCTTCTTTAACCCAAACATATACGCCTCCTTTTTGAGGAAAGCTAGCAGCTAATTCTGCTGATATTAAACTTACAGGAATTAAAAACATAATAGCTGCAAATAAATAATAAAAAATAGAACCAAGACCATATCCAGCTTCACTAGCTAGGCCTTTTAAACTAACTACTGCTGCAACATTCATTACGGTTAGTGTCAAAACACTAATACTTGTTGTTGATTTTTGATTTGTTTTCATAACGTCCTCCTTTGTGTAATACAGAACTTTAACTCAATTTATATTTCATCAAAATATAAGATTAAAAAATAAATAATTATAAATTAATATCAAATAATACATCACACTAATTTTTAGTTATGACAGAACTTAAAATATATCCTTATGATTGAAAGTATAGTTTATTAAAGTATAAAAAATGTGAAGTTAAATAGAATATTATAAGGAGAAAACGATTTTATAATTATTTATTATTATGTATATATAAAAATAAAATATAGTTATATAAAAAGTGAAGAAATGCTATCAATAAAGAGATACTATTAATTAAATATTAAATATAAAACGTTTATTATTATTCTTGAAATCAGTAAAGTTTCTTACATTACAATAAAAACTTTTACACCATAATCAAAGTAGTTGTAAAAATATAATCTAATAAACTATTCTTTGATTTTTTTGTTAAATAATATTTTTACAACTACGAAAAAATTGTAAGTAAACGATTTTATTAATAAATTTAGAAAATAATGATTATTATAAAAAAATTAAAAAATTATATAGTTAAAACGCTATATTATTTATAATAATAAAAATAAATTACTAAAATACTTATTTTTATTTGAAATTTATTTTTCATTATGATATACTCTAAAATATTCCAACGTTATTTTTAAAACAAAGTTATTATATTTATATGTTGGCTATAAAATTTTTTGGAGGTTTTATAATGGGAAAAAATAAAAAGAAAAAACCATTTGGCTTTTATGTATGTGCACTAGGCTTTACATTTGAACGTCTAGCATTCTATACTGTAAAATACTTATTAGCTATATGGATAGTAACAGAAGTAGCATCTGGTGGACTTGGATTATCAGATGAACAGGGTGTTGCTATATCAGCAGCATTCGTAGCATGGACTTATATCACACCAGTATTTGGAGGTTATATTGCAGACCATTGGATTAGTCCAAGAATATGTGTACCAGTTGGTATGATACTTATGGGATTAGGATATTTATGTACTTGGAAAGCTCATTCAATGGGACTTGTATGGGCAATGATAGTATTAGTTTCAATAGGTACAGGTTTATTTAAAGGTAACCTATCAGGAATAAATGGACTTTTATTCCATGATTCAGATGAACTAGATGAAGCATTTTCAATTCAATATTCATTTGTTAATGCAGGGTCATTTATAGGTACAGCAGTTGTAGCAATGTTAGCAACAACAGGATTATTTGGTATAAAAACAAGCTTTAATACAGTATTCTTAATATGTGCAATATTTATGTTTGTAGATGCAGCTTGGTTTATATTAAATGGTAAAGCTTTAGGTGATGCAGGTAAAGAGCCTTTTAAAGCTGATCAGCGTGAATTTACAACAGCAGCTAAAAAAGATGATGCTAAAGATGAAAAACTTACATCAGGAGATATGAAACGTATAGCAGCTATAATACTTGTTACATTATTCTCTGGAATATTCTGGATGGTATGGTATATGGCTTATATGCCAGCTTATTATAGATTTGGTTGGGGTGAAGGTGCAAACTATATGAACCTTGCTAATTGGTATATAGGAAGTTTCCAAATACCAACATCATGGTTTGATTCAATGAATGCATTAGTTTGTATAGCTTTAGGACCAGTACTTGCAATGGTATGGGCTAAATTAGCTAGTAGACCAAAAGGTGATATAAGTATGTTTAAAAAGACAGCATTAGGAATAATGTTAGTTGGTGTATCTTATATAGTAATGGTTGTAGCAGATCATATAGCAGCTGTAAATGGACAGTGTTCATTCTTATGGCTAGCACTTGTAAGTTTCCTTATGTCATTAGGTGAAATGGTATTCTCTCCATTAGGAAACTCATTTATATCAAAATTAGCTCCTGCAAAAGTTTTAGGACTTTTACTTGGATTCTGGCCAGTGGCAGTATTCTTAGCACAGTACATATACCCAAGCTTATATTCTTGGTTAAAAACTATGGACTTTGCTGTTGGTTATGGTGGATTAGCTGCCGTAATAATAGCTTTAGGTGTAGTTTTATGGTTATGTAGTGGTAAACTTGATGAAATGGAAAAAGCAGAATAATAATATAT
>NZ_JARIBH010000023.1 GCF_029264495.1 Peptacetobacter sp. | reverse complement strand
TGGTTATTATAGCAGAGAGGATACACCTGTTCCCATTCCGAACACAGAAGTTAAGCTCTCTAGCGCTGATGGTACTTGGGGCGAAGGCCCCTGGGAGAGTAGGACGTAGCCACGTAATCTTTTTTTTATTTTAATTAATAATTAAATATTAGACAAATAAATATAAATGATTTTCGGTTTCTGCAAAGAATTAATAAGGAATCAGGTGAAAGACCTGAGCAGCCCCCGCTACTGTAAGTGGACGAAAGTTAGAATAAAACCACTGTAGACAATTATTATAAGTATCGCATTTAATATCTATGGGAAGGTATAACTAGTAGATTGAAGCAAAGCCAGGAGACTTGCCGAAAATATAGAGTAAATTTCTTCGGGGATGAGGAAAGTTTCTTAATAATTAAAATGTATAAATTATAAATTTTATAATGATTTATTTTTAACAATATAATTATAAAATAAATGGAAATTTCAAAAGCCCTATATATTAGGGCTTTTTATTTTTTGAAATTATATGATATTTAAAACAAAATCATAATATAATCTCATTAAAAAGGTTATAAGAATTAGTAATAATAATTATTATATTAAAGAAAAAATAATATGTAAAAAATAACATGTAAAAATTAGAATCAATATATATTTGAAATGATATTAAAATAATATTATATATAAAATTGCTTTAATTATTTACTTAAAATAATTATTATATTAAAAATAATATCAATAAGGAATGTATGATAAAAATAAACTAATTATAAAATTAAAAATAAAAACAATATAATCCATTATTAAAATTTCGTCTATGAAACAAATCTCTTTTTTATATTTATAGTCTTATTATAAAAAATATATACTAAAGGAGAAAGAAATGAAGCAAAGAATGAAAACAATTTTTCTAGCAGCACTTATGTTAGTAGCTTTAAATCCTATTCAATCAAGTGCAATGCATATTATGGAAGGATTTCTTCCAAAACAATGGTCATTAATTTGGACTATAGTATTTATACCATTTTTTATAATGGGAATAAGATCAATAAATAAAATAGTAAAAGAAAATCCTAAGAAAAAAGTACTTTTAGCACTATGTGGAGCATTTGTATTTGTACTCTCTGCATTAAAAATACCGTCTGTAAATGGTAGTTGCTCACATCCAACAGGTGTTGGTTTAAGTGCAATATTATTTGGACCAGGAGTAACAGTAGTTTTGGGAACAATAGTATTATTATTCCAAGCTATATTATTAGCTCATGGAGGGCTTACTACATTAGGTGCAAATGCATTTTCAATGGCAATTGTAGGTCCTATAGTTTCCTACCTTATATTCAAAGGATTAGAAAAAATATGTAAAAATAGAAAAATAAATGTATTTTTAGCAGCTGCATTAGGTGATTTAGCAACATATACAGTAACATCTTTGCAATTAGCCCTTGCATTCCCAACAGCTACAGGAGGAGTAATAGCATCTGCTATTAAATTCTTAGGAATATTTTTAGTTACGCAAATACCAATAGCAATAGCAGAAGGTATACTTACTGTTATAGTATATAATTTAATAGCTGATAATATGGAAGGAGTTGATCTTGATGTCTAAAACAACAAAAAATAATTTATTGTTGATAATAATAGCTATATTATTGATTGTACTTCCATTAGCAATAAATCCTGGTGCTGAATATGGTGGAGCAGATGGTCATGCTGAAGAAGCTATAACAGAGATAAAACCAGAATATGAACCTTGGTTTAGTAGTTTTTATGAACCACCAAGTGGAGAAATAGAAAGTTTATTATTCTCAGTTCAAGCTGCATTTGGAGCAGGTATAATAGGATACATACTAGGGAATATAAAAGGTAAAAAATCTGGAAGAGAAGAAATAAAAAAAGAATTAAATAGAGATTTAACTTCAGAAAATAATGAAAATCAATAAAAATTAATTACAATAATAGAAGAGCTGCAAAAAATTGCAGCTTTTCATGTATCTAAAAGTTTAATATACTATCTAATAGATAAAATCTAATATACTTTTAATAGATATTGTATAATGTTTATTATGAAATATTAGCTAAAGCAAAATGATAAAAATTTTATATCATAATACAAATGAATTAAATTATCTAAATATAAATATTCAAAATTTATAATAACAAAAGGAGAAAAAATGTTAATAATAGATAAATATGCATATACAAATTCATTATCAGAAAAAAATCCTTATTTAAAAACAACATTTTCTATATTACTTCTAATACTTTCAATGATAATAGAAAATATAAGTTTTGAGATAACAATAATAATATTGATGTCATTGATAATATTATTAACATCTAAAATGTGTATAAGTGAATATTTAAAGTTGATTTCTATACCATTTATATTTATGGTTATGAGTATAATAGCTATAATTGTAAATATATCCACAGATACAAATGATATGATTAAATATATCACATTTACAAATATTTACATTGGAATATCCAAAACAGGTGTACTAAGTTCTATAAAAATTTTTTCTAGATCATTAGCATGTTTAAGTAGTGTGTATTTTTTAATACTTACAACACCATTTAATCAACTTATATTAGTATTAAAAAAATTACATATACCAGATAATATAATAGAGATATCTATGTTGATATACAGATTTATATTTATTTTTTTAGAAGAAGTATCTGAAATTCATAAATCTCAAGAAATAAGACTTGGATATATGGGAATTAGAAATTCATATAATTCTTTAGGATTACTTATAAATATGCTTTATAAAAGAATGATAAAAAGGTATGAAGATATGTCTATATCATTGGATATGAAGTTATTTAATGGGAAATTCTATATATAACAAAGATAATAATTATATAAAAAAATAATAAAAATAGAATAATACTATAAAATATATAAATGAAAAATTATTTTAAATATAGCTATTGTATAAAAGGAGAAAAAATGTATAAAATAGAGAATCTATCATTTAAATATGAAAAAAATAAATATGCACTACATAATATAAATATGGATTTTACAAAAGGAAATATAATAGGAATAATAGGAGAAAATGGTTGTGGTAAATCGACTCTATTTATGAATTTAACAGGGATACTAAAACCTTGTTCTGGAGAAATAAAATATAATGAAGAAAAAATAAATTATAAAAAGAAAAGTTTGTATAATTTAAGAAAAAAAGTTGGCATAGTATTTCAAGATCCAGAAAAGCAAATATTTTATTCAAAAGTTTACGATGATATAGCATTTACTATGAGAAATATAGGATTAGATGAAAAAGAAATAAAAAACAGAGTGGAAAAATCTTTAGAAGCTGTAAATGGAATAGAGTTTATAAATAAGCCAGTACAATTTTTAAGTTACGGACAAAAAAAGAGAGTTGCAATAGCATCTGTGATAGCTATGAAAAATGAAACAGTTCTTTTAGATGAACCAACATCAGGTCTTGATCCAAGAAGTACAGATGCAGTTGTCAATATTATTAAAGGTATGAAAGAAAGAGGGACAAATGTTATAATATCAAGTCATGATATGGATCTAATATATGAAATTTGTGACTATGTATATATTATGAATAAAGGAGAAATAATTGAAGAAGGACATCCAAATACAGTATTTTTGAATGAAGAAATAATAAAATCAGCTGGATTAAAAATACCATGGATAGTAAAAATATACAAAGAAATTAAAAATGATGGAACAAGTTTGGAAGAGGTTAGAAAAAAATTTGCTCAATATTAATAATTATAAATTAAAATAAAAAATAGCTTTTTAATTATATAATAGCGAATATATAATTTTAAGGCTATTTTTTATTTTAAAAACAAGATTTTCACTTAGATTGTAAATTATCTTATAATGTCTTAAAATATATAGTATAAAAAACTAAAAGGAGAAAATAATTTATGAATTTAGATACATTAAATCCATCACAAAGGCGGGCAGTTGAAAAAACAGAAGGTCCTGTATTAATACTTGCAGGGGCAGGTTCAGGAAAAACAAGAGTTCTTACAACTAGGATTGCACATTTAGTGGATAAAGGTGTTCAACCAGCAAATATATTAGCAATAACATTTACAAATAAAGCTGCAAATGAAATGAGAGAGAGGGTTGAAGAAACAGTTGAATCAGATACAAAAGATATGTGGATTAGTACATTCCATTCTTGTTGCGTAAGAATTCTTAGAAAAGATATAAATAAAATAGGATACAATAGAAGTTTTGTAATATATGATTCTGCAGATCAGATAACACTTATTAAGGACTGTTTAAAAGAATTAAATTTAAATGATAAAGTTTATGATCCTAGAACAGTAATAAGCTATATATCTGGAGCAAAAGACAAATTAAAAACTCCTAAACAATATAAAGATGAGTGTGCAGGAGATCCAAGGATGTCTAAAATAGCAGATATATACTCTATATATCAAGATAGATTAAAAAGAAATAGTGCATTAGATTTTGATGATTTAATAATTAAGACAGTAGAATTGTTTAAAAAAAATCCAGAAGTACTAGATTACTATAGAAGTAGATTTAAATACATAATGGTTGATGAGTATCAAGATACTAGTATGGCTCAATATGAATTTATAAAACAGTTAGCTATGGGACATAAGAATATATGTGTTGTTGGAGATGATGACCAAAGTATATATGGTTGGAGAGGTGCTGATATAAGAAACATATTAGAGTTTGAAAAAGACTACGAAGATGTTTTTGTAGTTAAGCTTGAACAAAATTATAGATCAACTCAAGTAATATTAGATGCAGCTAATAATGTGATTTCTAATAATATAGAAAGAAAAAGAAAAAAATTATGGAGTGAAAAAACAGACGGAGAGAAAATAAAAATAGAACTATCAGAAAATGAGTTAGAAGAAGGAAGATTTATATCTGATACAATAGAGAAAAAAGTAAAAAATGAAGGAAGAAAATATAGTGATTTTGCAGTTCTTTATAGAGCAAATGCACAAGCTAGAGCAATAGAGGATGCACTTAATAGAGTAGGAATTCCATACAATATATATGGAGGAACAAAATTCTATGAAAGAAAAGAAATAAAAGATTTAATAGCATACCTTAGAGTAATTGCAAATCCACAAGATGATATATCTTTAAAAAGAATAATAAATGTACCGAGAAGAGGAATAGGTCTTAGAACAATAGAAAAAGTAGAAGATAGAGCGAGTTTAAAACAAGAAAGCATATATTCTATTCTTATAGACATAGACTCTAACTCAGAAATTTCTACAAAAGCAAAGAAAGAAATAAATGGATTTGTCGATTTAATAGGTACTCTTAGAGCAATAAAAGATGTTTATCCAGTCAGTAAATTAATAGAAAAAGTATTAGATACAACAGGATATGTATATGAATTAGAAGAAGAAGTTAAAAAACATAAAAACAGCATGAATGGAAAATCAGAAGAAGCACAAGATAGACTTGATAATTTAAATGAATTCATATCTATAGCACTTGAATTTGAAAATAGCACAGATGAGAATTTTGAAGAAAAGGATTTAGAAACATTTTTAACTTGTGTAACATTAACATCTGAAACTACTGATGATGAAGAACCAAATAGAGTATCACTTATGACTATGCATACATCTAAAGGTTTGGAATTTCCAGTTGTATTTTTAACTGGAATGGAAGAAGGGCTATTCCCTATATCAAGAGCTATAAAATCTATGAAAGATTCTGATATAGAAGAAGAAAGAAGACTTTGTTATGTTGGAATAACTAGGGCAAGAGAAGAATTATTCCTTACAATGACTGAAAGAAGAACTCTTTACGGAAAAACAAATCACGCTATACAATCTAGATTTATAGAAGAACTGCCAGATGAATGTATAGAAAAGTTGTATGTAGGAAAAAGAGAACTTACATATACAAAAAGTAGTTATAATATCTTAGATAAATACACAAAAAAATATATGAGTAATATGAATAGAGAAGATATTGCAAAAAAAGTAAATGCAACTAATAAAAATGAAAATACTATTGCTGAACCAGAAGATATAAAACTTGGTTCAAAAGTATATCATCCAAAATTTGGAGTAGGAACAGTTGTTGCAGCAGCAGGAAGTGATATAACAATAGCATTTGAAAAACAAGGAATAAAAAAAATAAATAAAGAATACACTACATTAGATTTAGTAAAATAATATTAAAAAGGAGTAAGTATATGAAAAATTTTGCAAAAAAAATGTTAGATTTTATATATGAAAGTCCAACACAATTCAATGCAGTATCTACATCTGAGAAGATACTTTTAGAAAATGGATTTGAAAAATTAAATCCAAAATCGACTTGGAAATTAGAAAAAGGTAAAAAATACTACACTACTAAAAATTCATCAGCTCTTATAGCTTTTAAAATCAACTCTACAATGGTAGAAAATGAAGGATTTAGAGTAATAGGATCACATACAGATTCTCCTTGCTTTAGAATAAAACCAAATGCAGAAATGGAAAGTTGTGGATCATATTTAAAATTAAATACAGAGGGATATGGTGGTATGATTCTAAGTACTTGGTTTGATAGACCATTATCTATGGCAGGAAGAGTATTTTTAAAAGGAAAAAATCCATTTAATCCAATAGAAAAGATAATAAATATAAATAAACCAGTATGTATAATACCGAATTTAGCAATACATATGAATAGAAGTATAAATGATGGATATAAATATAATAAACAAAGAGATATGCTTCCACTAGTAGGACTTTTAAATGAGCAATTAGAAAAAGATAATTATATGATAAATTTAATTTCAGAAGAACTGAATGTAGATATAAAAGATATTATAGATTTTGATATATTCTTATATGAATATGAAAAAGGTTGTTTTACAGGACAAAATGAAGAGTTTATATCTACAGGAAGATTGGATAACTTATCTATGTATTATTCATCGATAGAAGCCTTACTAAATTCAAATTCAAATACAGGAATAAGTATAGCAGTAGGATTTGATAATGAAGAAGTAGGAAGTTCTACAAAACAAGGTGCTGATTCAAATATGTTATTAAATATATTAGAGAGAATATGCATATCATTAAATAAAGATAGAGAAGACTTCTTTAAAGCATTAGAAAACTCATTTATAATATCATCTGATTTAGCACATGCTGTACATCCAAACTTAAATAGTATGGCAGACCCTACAAATAGACCTGTTATGGGTAAAGGTCCTGTTATAAAAATTCATGCAGGACAAGCATATACTAGTGATGCATATTCTATATCTGTTTATAAAGAAATTTGTAGAAAATGTGAAGTTTCTTATCAAGAATTTGTAAATAAATCTGATGAAAGAGGTGGAAGTACAATAGGTCCTATATCATCTACTCATATAGATATACCATCTGTTGATATAGGAGCGCCAATACTTTCAATGCATTCAATAAGAGAACTTGGATGTTGTGAAGATTTTTATAATACATACAAAACTTTTGTGAAATTTTTTGAAATATAATGTATAATACTTTATAAAGAAAATAAATTATTTTATACTAAAATAAAAATGAAAGCGAGATGTTTATATGAAGGTAGCTTTATGTATAGAAGGTGGAGGAGCTAAAGGTGCTTATGAAGCAGGAGTTATAAAAGCTCTTTATGACAATGGAATAAAAGAATATTCAGCAGTTGCAGGGACTTCAATTGGAGCTATAAATGGATATTTTGTAACTACAGGAAATATAGAGAAGTTATCATATGTATGGAATAACACTGAAGATTTTTTATGGAAATTAGGCAGTGAATTAAAAATAGTAAATAATACAATAGATAATGAAGTATTAATGACAGTATTGAAAGAAATAGAAGAAGGAAAAAGAAAAGAAATTCCTCTTTATGTAAATTATGTAGAAGTTAAAGGACATGAATCTGAAGAAAAAGTAGTGGATACATCTAAATACAATACTAAAGAATGTATGGAATTTATCAAATATAGTTCATTACTGCCTTGTGATCCAAATAAAAATATTAGTTTTAGAGAACGGTTTGCAGAAGGATTAAAAGATGGAATATATGATGGATTCTGCTTAGATGGAGGTATAGTTAGAAGTTTACTACTTAGTCCACTACTAGATGAAGATATAGACAAAATAGTAGTAATATCAACTAAGGATAATTATGAATTACCAGAAGAAGCTATCGAAAAACTTGGAAAAGAAAAATTTATTGTAGCTAGACCTAAATATAAGTTTGATCCAAATGCTACATTAAATATGGATGGAGATTTTTGTAGAAAAATATTTGAAGAAGGTTATGAGATAGGAAAAGAATTATTAAATCAAATTTAATCTAAGTAAAATTTATATATTCTATCTAAATATTTTGATATAATATTATAGAATTAATAATAAAATGAAAGTGAGGATTTTAAAATGGCTATAGAAATGAATAATCCAATAGTTACAATAGAAATGGAAAATGGAGGGATAATAAAAGCAGAACTTTATCCACATATAGCTCCAAATACAGTGAATAACTTTATAAACTTAATAAATAAAGGATTTTATAATGGAGTGGGATTCCACAGAGTTATAGAAGGCTTTATGATACAAGGGGGTTGCCCAGATGGAACAGGTATGGGTGGACCAGGATATTCTATAAAAGGTGAATTTACAGGAAATGGATTCACTAATAATTTAAAACATGAAAGAGGAGTTTTATCAATGGCTAGAACAATGGATCCAAATTCAGCAGGATCTCAGTTCTTTATAATGCATAAAAATTCACCACATCTTGATGGACAGTATGCTTCATTTGGTAGAGTTATAGAAGGAATGGATGTTGTAGATGAAATAGCTACAACTCAGACAGGATGGGGAGATAAACCAAAAACTCCACAGACTATGAAATCTGTTACAGTTGATACATTAGGCAAAGATTATCCAGAAGTAGAAAAATTTTAATTTAATAAATGAAAAAAACTCTTTCTATATAAAAATAGAAAGAGTTTTTTTATGAAGTTCATTTACTAAATTAACAAATAGATAGTTTATAAAATGGAGATATAATATAAATTTAAAAATTATTCAATATAAATACCAACTTTAAAATAAAATTATTGAAATATAGTGGTAATTAATGGTAAAATAATATGGTACGAAATGTATTGAAAATATAAAGACTAAAAACAAAAAGCTAAAAACAAAAAATGTCCCGATGATTTGGATCGGGACATTTTTTGTTTTCAAGTTTAAAAAAATTAAAATAAAAAAGAAGACAAAAGCCTTCTTTTTTATTTTAATTTATAATTAACTACATATTTTTAACAGCATTAGTAAGTCCAGGAACAAGCTGTTTCTTTCTAGAAACACAACCTTCAACAAATACACCTTGTTTAGCATCAACTTCAAATGCTTCTGATATAACATTATCTGGAGCTTTATATATTAAATAAGAACCTTCTTTTATTATATCAGTCACAGCAAGAACTAATAAATCGAAATCAGTAGAGTTTATGTATTCAAGGAACTGATCTTGTTTAGCAAATATTGAATCTATATCAAGAGTAAATACCTGACCTATACCAACATTTTTTCCACTCATATCGAATTTTTTAAAGTCCATGTTTACTATTTCTTCAATTGAATATTCATCAAGAGAAGTACCATATTTAAACATATCCATTCCATATTTTTCCATATCAACTTTTGCTATTTCAGCTAATTCTATACAAGCTTGTTTATCTAATTCAGTAGTTGTTGGTGATTTAAATATTAATGTATCAGAAAGTATTGCTGAAAGAAGAAGACCAGCTATTTCATAAGGAACTTCAACTTTATTTTCTTTATACATATTATATATTATTGTACAGCTACAACCAACAGGCATTAATCTAACTGAAAGAGGAACATCAGTAGATATTCCACCTAATTTATGATGATCAATTATTTCAAGTATGTTAGCTGATTCAAGACCATCAGCACTTTGACCAAATTCATTGTGATCTACAAGTATAACATCTTTTTTAGGTAATTTAACTAAATCAGAAGATGATAAAACCCCAAGAATTTTTTTATCTTTATCTACAACTGGATAAAGGACT
Source organism: Peptacetobacter sp. (assembly GCF_029264495.1). GTDB lineage: Bacteria > Bacillota > Clostridia > Peptostreptococcales > Peptostreptococcaceae > Peptacetobacter. Next base: position 25,182 of record NZ_JARIBH010000023.1, on the reverse strand, counting down.
TTATCACAAAGTTTAAGATCTTCAGCAAAAGAACATTCACAAATATCACAAGAACATTCTCTAACTAGTGATTCAACACAAGCACAATGATTTATAGTATTTGAAGTTTTGTAGTTATTAGTTTTAACTGTTACTACTGAAACATTATTTCTTTCAGCTTTTTCCTTTAATTCATCTGATATTTCTGTTTCAGAAGTTAAAACTATTAAAGCAGCTTTATTATCAATAGCGTATTCTATAGCATCAAATCTATTTCCAACAATAACGATATCTCCTTCTTCAAGAGTTTCCATAACTGTTTCCATATCAAATGAAAGAGTAAACACTCTACCATGTATTTTTTCAGAGCAGTTAACGATAACTTTTCCATCAAGATTTTTACATATATTAGATATAGTTGTATCTATTGTTTTGAAATGCTGATATAATAATTCATTTGCTATTTCCTTTAATGATACACATCCAGCAAATTTTCCATCCTCATCTGCAACTGGAACTGTTTCAACACCTTTTTCATTCATTAAATTATAGGCTTCTAATAAAGAAGAAGATAGATTTAAAGTATTTTCTTTATCAAAAGATAAATCTTTAACCTGAACTTTTACACTATCTATGACTTTAGGTGCATCTACTTTAAAGTAGTTAAGTGCATATTCTGCTTCCTTTCTAACTTCTCCTAATGCACAAGCAATAGCATCTTGACCTAAAGATCTTTTTAAGTTTGCATATGCTATAGAAGAACATATTGAATCTGTATCTGGGTTTTTATGCCCGAAAACTAATATACTCATATGGTATAATCTCCCTTCATTTAAAATTAAATTATAAATTTTATAAATTTATTATACCATATAAGTTGAAATAGTTTGATATATGATTATAAAAAATGAAATAGTTATTTATACAATAAAAATATTAAAATGAGATAATATTTCAATTTAAAGGAAAAGGATATCTTTAAAAAGAAAATTAAAAATAAGAAAAGAATGATAAAAAAATATCAAAAAGGTGTTGACTTATATCAAAAATAGGATTATTATATACTCATGGAAAGAAAAGATAAGTGAAATAAATCACTATAATAATTGAAAAAACTAAGTTTGGTAATATTTTTTTATGTATAATAATTTGTTAATTATCAAACTAAAAATAAATGGAGGAAAACAGATGACTAAGGAAATTAAAAAAGTTGAAGAAAAAATGGCAAGCCCAGAAATAGTAAAAGACAAAGAAAGCTTTGAAATAAGACTTGCAGAAGTGAGAAAAGCTCAGAAAGAATTAGCTAAACTTAATCAAGAACAAGTTGATAAAATATTCTTAGCAGCAGCAACAGCAGCAAATCAAGCGAGAATACCTCTAGCAAAAATGGCTTTTGAAGAAACAGGAATGGGTGTTGTTGAAGATAAAGTAATAAAAAATCACTTTGCATCTGAATATATATATAATTCATATAAAAATGAAAAAACATGTGGAGTAATAGAAAAAGACGAAGCATTTGGATTCAAAAAAATAGCTGAACCAATAGGTGTGTTAGGAGCAGTTATACCAACAACAAATCCAACATCAACAGCTATATTCAAAATATTAATATCATTAAAAACTAGAAATGCTATAATGATATCTCCTCATCCAAGAGCTAAAAAATGTACAATAGAAGCAGCTAAAATAGTACATGAAGCAGCTGTAAAAGCAGGTGCACCAAGAGGATGTGTAGCTTGGATAGATGAACCTTCATTAGAATTAACAAATACATTAATGGCTGAAGCTGATACAATATTAGCAACAGGTGGTCCTGGAATGGTTAAATCAGCATATTCTTCAGGAAAACCAGCAATAGGTGTTGGTGCAGGTAATGTTCCAGCTATAATGGATGAAAGCTGTGATATGAAAATGGCTGTAAGTTCAATAATAATGTCTAAATCATTTGATAATGGTATGATATGTGCATCTGAACAATCTGTAATAGTTCCAGAAAAAATATATGAAGATGTTAAAAAAGAATTTATACATAGAGGATCTTATGTATTAAATGCTGAAGAAGCAGATAAAATAAGAAAAATAATATTAAATGAAGCAGGTGCAGTAAATGCTAAAATAGTTGGACAAAGACCTTCAACAATAGGTAAAATGGCAGGTATAAATATACCAGAATCAGCAAGAATAATGATAGCAGAAGTTGATGAAGTTGAATTTGTTGAACCATTTGCTCATGAAAAATTATCTCCAATTTTAGCTATGTACAAATATAAAACATTTGATGAAGCAGTATATAAAGCAGAAAGACTAGTTGAACAAGGTGGATACGGACATTCTTCAGCATTATATGTAGATACAATAAAACATCCAGAAAAAGTAGATCAATTCACAAATGCATTAAAAACTTGTAGATTAATAATAAATTCTCCATCATCTCATGGTGGTATAGGAGATTTATATAACTTCAAATTAAAACCATCTCTAACTTTAGGATGCGGATCTTGGGGTGGAAACGCAGTTTCTGAAAATGTAGGAATTAAACATTTAATAAATATCAAGACTGTAGCTGAAAGGAGAGAAAATATGCTTTGGTTTAGAGCTCCAGAAAAAGTTTACTTCAAAAAAGGTTGTATGGGAGTAGCTATGAGGGAATTTAAAGAAGTAATGGACAAAAAAAGAGCCTTCATAGTAACAGACTCATTCTTATATAAAAATGGATATACAAAAACAATAACAGATTTATTAGATGAAATGGGAATAGTAACAACAACATTCTACAATGTTGCTCCAGACCCAACACTTGCTTGTGCTAAAGAAGGAGCAGAAGCCATGAGAGCTTTTGAACCAGATTTAATAATAGCAGTAGGTGGAGGATCAGCAATGGATGCTGGTAAAATTATGTGGGTATTATATGAACATCCAGAAGTAGATTTCCAAGATTTAGCAATGAGATTTATGGATATAAGAAAAAGAGTTTATACATTCCCTAAAATGGGTGAAAAAGCTTACTTCTGTGCAGTACCAACATCAGCAGGTACAGGATCTGAAGTTACTCCATTTGCAGTTATAACAGATCAAGATACAGGAATAAAATATCCTTTAGCTGATTATGAATTAATGCCTAATATGGCTATAGTAGATGCTGATTATATGATGCAGATGCCAAAAGGATTAACAGCAGCATCAGGAATAGATGCATTAACTCATGCATTAGAAGCATATGTATCAATGTTAAGAACTGAACCAGCAGATGGTATGGCACTACAAGCAGGTAAAGCTATATTTAACTACTTACCAAGAGCATACAGTAATGGTCCAGTTGATCCAGAAGCAAGAGAAAAAATGGCTTTAGCTTCAACTATGGCAGGTATGGCATTTGCAAATGCATTCTTAGGTGTTTGCCACTCAATGGCACATAAATTAGGAGCATTCCACCATATACCACATGGTATAGCAAATGCATTACTAATATCAGAAGTAATAAGATTTAACTGCTGTGAAGCTCCAGCTAAAATGGGAACATTCCCTCAGTATAAATACCCTGATACATTAGAAAGATATGCTGAATTTGCATCATTCTGTGGAATAAAAGGAAATAGCGATAAAGAAAAAGTAGAAAACTTAATAAAAGCTATAGAAGATTTAAAAGCTAAACTTAATATACCAAAAACTATAAAAGAAGCAGGAGTAGATGAAGCTAAATTCTTAGAAACTCTTGATGAAATGACTGAACAGGCATTTGATGATCAGTGTACAGGTGCAAACCCAAGATATCCATTAATGAGTGAAATAAAAGAAATGTACTTAAAAGTATACTATGGGAAATAATATATAATAAAGTCAACATTACCATATTAAATACATAGAGCCTAAAAAAAGAGCCGTTGTAAAATACAATGGCTCTTTTTATAATGGATTAAAGATTCTATTAAATGTTACTTTTTCATATTCATTTTTTATAGCTATAGTAGAATGCGAAAAATCTATTTCAAAATTAGCAAATGCAGATAATAAATCTATATTTCTAAGTAAATGAACAGTCATAATATTTCCAAATTTATCGATTCTAAGTATTATAGCTCTTACAAAAGGAAATTGGATTCTAGAATAAAACATTTTACTATCTACAGCATCAATATCAAGACTTCTATAGTTAATATCAATAAAAATATCAATATCTTCTTCACTTTCTCTAATAACTCGAAATTCAAAATCTGAGTCCAAGGTAAGTTGACCTATATTATAAATCATAAAATCACCTATCTTTTTTTTAGGAATTTAGCTCCTAAGTACTTTTTGATTTCATCTTCTGGTGAAAAATCATCTATTAAAATTTCTTTACCAGTATCTTCAAAAACTACAAGAACTTCACAATCACCCTGTAAGAAGAATTTTCTAACAGTTTCTTCCTTAACTTCTCTTACTTTTACTATGTTTTTCTTTTCTTTTTCAAAATCTTTAGTATAATAACTTCCCATCATATTTATATATTTTGTGTATCTATTCATAATATCCTCCTATTTTAAAATTTATAGTAAAGTATTAAATACTTTTTTAATAATATAATTATACGAAAAAGAATAAAATCTATCAATAAAAATAAAATCGTCAAATACATTATATTAATTATTATAAAATAAAACATATAAAAGAATTATATATTAACAATAAGATGAATTAGATTTTTATATATGTTAAAATAAAAGAATTAAATGTTATAAAGGAGAAGAAACATGGCGAGTATAAAAAAAGATGAAATAAAAAAATCTATAGATTATGCCAAAAAAAACAATATATTTGAAAAACTAAACCAAATATATGAAACTGTTCCATCTGGAAAATGCGAAGGTTGTGCTAAATGTTGTATGGAATCAGTAGGTATAAACTTAACTGAATTTTTAAATATATATAAATATCTAGAAGAAAGACCAAATATGTATATAAAATATATAGATAAGGTATTAGATTATTATTTTATGGAATATAAAGAAAAAAAATCATGTCCATTTTTAGATAATAATAATATGTGTTCTATATATGAAGTTAGACCATTAAATTGTAGATTATTTGGTCATTGGTATAAAAATGATTACAATACAAATCTAGATTCTATAAAAGAAAAAAATAGAGATTATAGGAATTTAATGAAATCTAGATATGGATTTGAGATAAGTGAAGATGTTGTAGAATATAGAATAGAATATTGTGAAAAGTTTTTACCTAAAAATGGAAAAAGACTTCTAAAAGAAGAAAGATTATCATATCTAGATCAAATAATGATATTAGATTCTCAGATATACTCAAAAGGAATGATAAACATAGATTTTAGAGATAGAGGAGTTGTTGAATATTTTATAGATTCATTATTTTTTACAGATACAGCGTATAATATAAAAATAAAAATTTCTCAAGATTTTGATAAAGGGGAAAAAGTTCTTAAAAGAATAAAAAAAATTGTATCTATAAACAATGAAAAAATTAATATATAATTACAACAAAATAATTAACTAGAAAAAGAGTGATATAATGGAAAAAATAGCTAAAAATACATATTTTATAAAAGGTGGTACAAATACAGGAATATATACATATAATAATAATGCTGTAATCATAGATCCTGGATTAGCAGGAGCTAGACCTAAAAGAATATTGAATAAATTAGAAAGTATGGGATTTAAAGCAAAATATATACTAAATACACATGAACACGATGATCACTATGGTGGATGTGGACAATTAAAAGATAAAGAAAAAGCTATAATAAATGCATCTTCTGAATATGCAAAGTTATATATAGAAAATCCAATATTGTTTCCTACATATATAATGGGAGGAAATAGTTCTGATATTATGATAAAATCATCTAAACTTACAGAAAAAGACATAACAAAAGTCGATATGATTTTATCAGAAGGAATACTAAACTTAGATACAGGAAAAAATCTAAAGGATAATGGAAGAAAACTAAATGAAAATGAAATAAGAGTGATAGATTTAAAAGGACATACTGAAGGAAGTGTAGGTTTTATAACTCCAGATAATATATTCTTTGTAGGGGATTTATTAATAGGAAATGAAATGATTGAAAAGTTTGACTTTCTATTTACTTTTGATATAGAAAAATATTTGGATTCTCTTGAAAAAATAGAATCAATAAGTTATGATAAGATAGTTTTGGGTCATTCTAAAAAAATAATAACAAAAGAAGAATCTAAGATACTAATAGAAAAAAATAGAATGAGTATAATAAAATATATAAATCAAGTAAAAAATATGCTGACAAAAGAAAAATTAGGATACGAAAAAATTTTGAAAAATATTATAAATGAAAATAAACTTAAATGCAATTATAAAGAATATCATTTCTTTAAAGCGTCTCTTGTTTCACTTATAACATATTTGATGGATAGAAAAGAAATTGATTATATTATAGAATCTGGTGAATTATTATATTTTTCAAAAGAAATATAGATTTTAGAAAAATTTATCTTAAAGTATGTTAAAATATACAATGGAAAATTTTGAAAAGGAGGTAAAAATATGCAGTATGAAGAATGGAAAACAATACTAGCTCCTTACAATAATGCAGTAGAAGAATTAAAAGTTAAATTTAAAAACATAAGAAAAGAATTTCTTGAAAGAGGGGATTATTCTCCAATTGAATTTGTAACAGGAAGAACAAAAAAAATTGCGTCTATAGTTGCAAAAGCAAAAAAATTAAATGCAACAGATATAGAAGCTGAAATAGAAGATATAGCAGGAATAAGAATAATGTGTCAATTTGTTGAAGATATATACACTATAGTAGAACTTATAAAAAATAGAACAGATATGACTATTATAAATGAAAAAGATTATATTAAAAATTATAAAGAAAGTGGATATAGAAGTTATCATGTAATAATAAAATATCCGATTAATACAGTAAATGGATCTAAGGAAGTAATTTGTGAAATACAGATAAGAACACTTGCAATGAATTTTTGGGCTACAATAGAACATTCATTAAAATATAAGTATGAACATTATATACCAGATACTCTAGCAGTAAGACTTAGAAGAGCAGCAGATGCAGCCTTTCTTTTAGATCAAGAAATGGGTGAAATAAGAGAGGATATTATGAATGCCCAATCAATGTATCAAATGAGAGAATTAGCTGTTAAAGATGTACTTGATAGAATACAAGAAGTAAGAGAACTAGGATACACAAATAGTGCTATTCAATATCAAAGAAAATTAGATATGATTCAGAATTCAATGCAAGATGTAAATCAAGTACTAGAAATAAAAAAAGAAATCGGTGAAAAAATAGAAGAAATAAAAAATCATAAAATAAAGGAATAGATTTATATGAGTTTATATGCGATAGGAGATTTACATTTATCGTCTTCTGTAGATAAACCTATGGATATTTTTGGAAAAAAATGGGAAAATCATGATGAAAAAATAAAATATAATTGGGAAAAAATAGTAGATAAAGAAGATGTTGTATTGGTGTTAGGTGATGTATCTTGGGGAACAAAAATGAAAGATGCACAATCAGATTTTGATATCATTCACAATCTTCCTGGTAAAAAGTATTTTATCAAAGGAAATCATGATTATTGGTGGACAACAGTTACAAAGATGAATAAAATGTATGATGATATGAAATTTATGCACACTGAATTTTGCACATATAAAGATTATGCTATATGTGGAGGAAGAGGTTGGATTTGTCCAAATAATTATAAATTTACAGAAGAAGATGAAAAAATTTATAAAAGAGAAGTGATAAGAATAGAAATATCATTAAAAGAAGCAAAAAAAGCTGGATATGAAAAAATAATAGTTATCACTCATTATCCACCTACAAATGATTCAATGGATTCTTCATTATTTACAGAGTTATATGAAAAATATGGAGTTGAAAAAGTATATTATGGTCATTTACATGGAGAAGAATCTTTTAAAATGGGACTTAAAGGAGAAAGAAATGGAATAGAATATAATTTGGTATCAGCTGATTATATAGATTTCATACCAGTTAAAGTAATGGATTAAGTTTATAAGAAGGTGTAAATTAGAATAAAAATGGGTATAAAAATAGGCATAGATATAGATGGAACGGTAACAGATCCTTATGGATTTATACCATTTTTGAATGATATTTTCAAAAAAAATATAACAAAAGAAGAATATAATACTTTAGATTGGGAAAAATTATATGGTAAGGTAGATGGAGATTTTTATGAAAACTTTGATGAAAAATATAGTTATACATATGAATTAGCAGAGCCAATAGATTTTTCAATAGATGTTATAAAAAAATTTGAAAAAGTAAAAGAAATAGATATATATTTTATTACAGCTAGAAGAGAATGCTTAAAAGAGATAACTAAAAAGTGGTTTAAAAAATACGGGATAAATACAGATAATATATATATGTTAGGGCCAGTTAAAAAAAGTGGAAAAGCTCTTGAACTAGGATGTGATATTTTTATTGAAGATGATCCTAAAAATGCTAAAGATATTTCTGAAAAGGGGATAGAAGTTTTATTAATTGATACAAATTACAATAAAAACTTAGATTGCAAAAATGTATCAAGAGTAAAAAATTGGATAGATATAGAAAAAATTATTTTTGATAGACTGAAATAGGGGGATAAAAATGGTTTCTTTAAAACTACATAGTAATAGAAAAAAAATAGATGTGAAAAGCAGAGATATAAAAATTTTACTTGAAGCTAGTGATGATATAGAAAATTGTCAAGATATTTCTGATACTATAAATGAAGAAGATATATTAGTATTTGATTGTCAATTATCAAAAGAATTATTTTCAGCAAAGTATGATTTAGAGGCATTAATAGAAGCCCTTGGAGAAGAAGTAGATGATGGGTATTTTGATATGTTTTATGAAGATGTTAGAGATTATATAAAAGGATTTTCTGATGATATAGAAGCTGAAATACAAGAAAAATATGGATTTGATGATGTAAGATGCAATTTTAATATATATAGTATAAATCAGGATTTTGATGATTTTAAATTTATATTTATAGTAGCATTTAAAAAGATAGAAATAAAAAAATTAAATAGTATAGCTCAAATATTGGGAAAAAGACGGCTTTTAGGAGCATCTAAATTTTATAGTTAAAGTTAATAATTAATAATAGAGATTATAAAATTTAATATAGATTATAAAGAATATTGAAATTAAAATTCAATATTCTTTTTTTGTATAAATAATATCGATAATTCTAACTATATAGAATTGTTAATTATAAATAATATTATAAATTATTAAAAAATAATTTGATTTTAAAAAGCAAATAATAAGATTCTTTAAATAAATTTAGATATAATGTAAATAAAGATTTAGTAAACAATTTCCCTAGATTGACAGATAAGTAAAATGAATGATATAATAATATGTATTTAAATAGGAGGGTGTTTATCAAAGAAAGAGAGGTGTTTTTCTAATTTAAAGAATAATGTTTATACTTATCTTTGGTAAACACTTTTTTTGAGGGAATTTATCAAATATATTTATTTTCTTAAAATAATATTTGTAAATTTTAGATTGTACGGAAATATTATAAAAAATAGTAAATACAATTATTATCGAAAAAGCGATAGGAAGGATTGGTGAATATGTTAACAGCAATAACAGGAATAAACTGGGGAGACGAAGGAAAAGGTAGAATGGTAGACCTACTTTCTGAAGATTACGATGTAGTTGTAAGATATCAGGGTGGAAACAATGCGGGACATACAGTAATAAATGAAAAAGGTAAGTTTGTACTTAATTTACTTCCATCTGGAATTTTAAGAGAAGATGTTGTAAATGTTATGGGGAACGGTGTTGTAATAGATTTAAAACATCTTCATGGAGAAATGGGAAGATTAAGAGAAGCTGGAATAAAAATAACTCCAGAGAACTTAAAAATAAGTGATAGAGCAATAATTTGTACACCTTATCATGTACAACAAGACTGTCTAGAAGAAGAAAGATTAAAAGATGCAAAATATGGATCAACAAGAAGAGGCATAGCTCCTGTATATGGAGATAAATACATGAAAAAAGGTATAAGAATGGGAGATTTATTAGATAGTGAAGAATCTCTAAAATCAAAAATAGAAGGTATAGTTAATTGGAAAAATCTTTTCATAGAAAAAGGATACGGAGCAGAAAAATTAGATGCTGAAGAAATTTTTGCATGGATAAAAGAGTACGGATATGAATTAAAAGATTATATATGTGATACAGGTCTTTTCATAAATGAAGCTGCAGAAAAAGGTAAAAATGTAATGTTTGAAGCACAGTTAGGTGCATTAAGAGATATAGATTTCGGTATATATCCATTTACATCTTCTTCATCAACAATAGCTTCTTATGCTCCAATAGGTGCTGGTGTACCAAACAGAAAATTAGATTTAACTGTAGGTATAATGAAAGCATATTCAACTTGTGTAGGAGAAGGACCTTTTACAGCTGAATTATTTGGAGATGATGCAGAACATTTAAGAAAAGCTGGAAATGAATATGGAGCAGCTACAGGTAGACCAAGAAGAGTTGGTGGATTTGATGTTTTAGCATCAAAATATGGGGTAAGAATGCAAGGAGCAGATGAAATTGCTTTAACTAAATTAGATGTTCTTTCATATATGGATAAAATACCAGTTTGTACTGGATATACTGTAGATGGAAAAGAATTAGATGTTTTCCCAATAGGAGAAAAATTAGATAATGCTAAACCAGTTTATGAATATGTTGAAGGATGGCATGAAGATATATCTGGTTGTAGAAAATTAGAAGAATTACCAAAAGCAGCTATAGAATATGTAAAATATATAGAAAAAGCTGTAGGTTGTAAAATAAAATATGTTTCAGTTGGTGCTGAAAGAGAAGAATATATAGTTATACCAGACTAATAATTGCACTGACTAAAAGATTTAAAAGTGCGGGATATGTTCTATATATTTTTATAGTTCGTATCCCGTATTTAAAAGAAATTATTGTGGAATTTATAAAAATGTATGATTTTATAAATAAGGTTATATAAAAGAGGAATATTAAATGTTAGAAAAATTAAGAGAAGAATGTGGAGTTTTTGGAATAAGAACAAAGGATAATGATTCTGCGACAATGACACACTCTGCACTAATGGCACTTCAACACAGAGGGCAAGAAGGTGCAGGAATAGCATCATTAATAGGAGAAAAAATAAATTTATTTAAAAATAAAGGATTAGTAAATGAAGTTTTTTCTCATAAAGATATAAATGATTTAGGAAGTGCAGAAGTTTCAATCGGTCATGTTAGATATTCTACAACAGGATCTAATTCAAAATCAAATACCCAGCCAATATTGGCAGAGTATTTAAGGGGAAGATTGGCAGTAGCACATAATGGTAATATAGTAAATTCCATGGAAATAAGAAAAGAGCTTGAATCAAAAGGCTGTATATTCAGATCGACAAATGATAGTGAATCTATAGCAAAACTCATAGCTTTTGAAATGCTTACAGAAGAAGATGAGATAAAAGCTATAATAAAATCTGTCAACAGACTAAAAGGAGCTTTTTCATTAGTTATAATGACATCTGAAAATAAATTAATAGCTATAAGAGATGGTTGGGGATTTAGACCTTTATGTATAGGAAAAGGTAAAAATGGAATTGCTGTATCATCAGAAAGTTGTGCTTTTGACAGCGTAAACTATGAGTTAGTAAGAGATGTAGAACCAGGAGAGATGGTCATAATAAATGAAGACCTCTCTATAGAAAGTAAAATAATTTTAGAAAAAGAAAAAAAGGGATCTTGCATATTTGAATATGTGTATTTTGCTAGAACTGACTCAAATATAGATAATTTAAATGTATATGATGCTAGAATAAATATGGGAAAAGAACTTGCAAAGCAATTCAAAATAGATGCAGATGTAGTATGTGGAGTACCAGACAGTGGAATAGAAGCTGCTATTGGATATTCAAAAGAAAGTAATATACCATTTGAGTTTGGGTTTGTAAAAAATAGATATATAGGAAGAAGTTTTATATTTCCAACTCAAGAACAGAGAGAAAAAGCAGTTAAGTTAAAGTTAAATCCTCTTGCAAGTAATTTAAAGAATAAGAGGGTTATATTAATCGATGATTCTATTGTCAGAGGTACTACAAGTGCTAAGATAATACAAAATGTAAGACAGGCAGGAGCTAAGGAAGTACACATGTTAGTATCTTCTCCAATGTTTAAACATACTTGTAACTTTGGTACAGATATAGATAATGAAGAAAATTTAATTGCCAATAAGATGACATTAGATGAAATAAGAAAAAGTATAGGAGCGGATTCATTAGGATTTATAAGTATAGAAGGATTAAAAAATGCTTGTAAGAATAGTAAAAGAGAGTTCTGTACAGGATGTTTTGATGGAAATTATCCGCTTATTATAGATAATTATAGTAAAACACAGTTTGAGTAAAAAAAGGAGGAATTAACATTGGATAAGAAAGTAAACTTAATTCTTGAAAATGGAAGAATTTTCGAAGGAAAATCTTTTGGACGGGAAAAAGAAATAACAGGTGAAATAGTATTTACTACTGGTATGACAGGATATCTTGAAACATTAACAGACCCTAGTTATTGTGGTCAGATAGTAGTTCAAACATTTCCACTAATAGGAAATTATGGAATTATAGAAGAAGATGCAGAAAGTGATTCATCTTTTGTAAAAGCATATGTTGTTAGGGAATATTGTGAAAATCCATCTAATTACAGATGTGGAGGAACAATAGATGAATATCTTAAAAAGAAAGATATACCAGGAGTATATGGAATAGATACTAGAGAATTAACAAGAATACTTAGAGAACATGGTACTATGAAAGCTAAAATAACTTCTGAACCTATAAATAAAGACGAAAAAATAGAAGTTGAATATTTTGATATGGTAGAAGCAGTAACTTGTGATAAAACATTTACTGATAAAGTAGAAAATGGAAAATATAATGTAGTATTATGGGATTTTGGTGCAAAAAGAAATATAAGAAGAGAATTATTAAAAAGAGGTTGTAATGTAACAACTGTACCAGCATCTACAACAGCTGAAGAAATAAAATCACTAAATCCAGATGGAATAATGTTATCAAATGGACCTGGAGATCCAAAAGATAATGTAAAAATAATATCTGAATTGAAAGAACTATGTAAGGCTAATATTCCTACATTTGGAATATGTTTAGGTCATCAGCTTTTAGCTCTTTCTCAGGGAGGAACAACTGAAAAATTAAAATATGGACATAGAGGTGGAAACCAACCAGTTAAAGATCTTACTACAGGAAGAATATATGTATCAAGCCAAAATCATGGATATGCAGTAAGTAATGAAAAATTACCTCAAAATGCAGAATTACTATTCACTAATGTAAATGATGATACTTGTGAAGGTATAAAATACACTGATATGCCAGTATTTTCTGTACAGTTCCATCCAGAAGCATGTGGTGGCCCACAAGATACAGCATATTTATTTGATAGATTTATAAGCTTAATGGAAGGAGTAGAAATATAATGCCTAAAAATAATGATATAAAAAAAGTACTTTTAATAGGATCAGGTCCAATAGTTATAGGACAGGCAGCAGAATTCGATTATTCAGGAACACAAGCTTGTCAAGCATTAAAGGAAGATGGAAAAGAAGTAATACTTGTAAACTCAAATCCAGCGACAATAATGACAGATAATACTATGGCGGACAAGATATATATAGAACCGCTTACTGTAGCTACTCTTAAGAGAATAATAGAGAAAGAAAGACCTGATAGTATATTATCTACATTAGGTGGACAAACTGCATTAACACTTTCAATGCAGTTAGCAAAAGAAGGATATTTAGATGAAATGGGAGTTAGACTTTTAGGTGCTGACCCTGAAACAATAGACAAAGCAGAAGATAGACAGATGTTCAAAGATACTATGATAGAAATTGGACAACCAGTAATACCTTCAGAAATAGTAGAAGATTTAGATTCTGCAGTTGAATTTGCAAGAAAAATAGGATATCCAGTAATAGTTAGACCAGCATTTACTTTAGGTGGAAGCGGTGGTGGAATCGCATACACTGAAGAAGAATTTAAAAAGATAGCAGAAAATGGACTAAGATTATCACCAATAACACAGATATTAGTAGAAAAATGTATATCTGGTTGGAAAGAAATAGAATTTGAAGTTGTAAGAGATGGAGCAGGAAATTCTATAACTGTTTGTTCAATGGAAAACTTTGACCCAGTTGGAGTACATACAGGAGATAGTATAGTAATAGCTCCAGCAGTAACACTTGCAGACAAAGAATACCAAATGCTTAGAACAGCAGCTATAAAAATAGTTGATTCAATGGGTGTTGAAGGTGGATGTAACTGTCAGTTTGCACTAAATCCAAATAGTGATGAATATGCAGTAATAGAAGTAAATCCAAGGGTTTCTAGATCATCAGCTCTTGCATCTAAAGCTACAGGATATCCAATAGCAAAAGTTGCAGCAAAAATAGCATTAGGATATAGATTAGATGAAATAAAAAATGAAATAACTAAAAAAACATATGCTTGCTTTGAGCCAGCTCTTGATTATGTTGTAGTTAAATTCCCTAAATGGCCATTTGATAAATTTGTATATGCAAAAAGAGAATTAGGAACACAGATGAAAGCAACAGGAGAAGTAATGGCGATAGGTCAAAACTTTGAAACAGCTCTTATGAAAGCAGTAAGGGGATCTGAAAATAAAACAGATTGTTGTACTTTACCAAAAGTAGCTAAATATACAGATGATGAAATAAAAAAAGCACTTCATGTATGTAATGATGAAAGAGTATTTGTAATATACGAAGCATTAAAAAGAGGAGTTGCTTGTGAAGATATACATGAAATAACAAAAGTAGACAACTGGTTCTTATATAAAATGAAAAATATAGCAGAATTAGAAGTTAAAATAGAAAAAGGAAATATAGATGAATCTACTTATAAATTAGCAAAAAAATATGGTTTCCTTGATTCTACAATAGAAAGAATAAGTGGGGAAAAAGTAAATTATTCAGCACCAGCTTCATTTAAAATGGTAGATACTTGTGCTGGAGAGTTTAAAGCTGAAACACCATATTTCTATAGTTGCTGTGATGAAATTAATGAAGCAGATGAATTTATAGAAAGAACAGGAATAAGAGAAAGAAAAACAGTAGTAGTAATAGGTTCAGGGCCTATAAGAATAGGTCAAGGTATAGAATTTGATTATTCAGCAGTACATTGTGTATGGGCTCTTAAAAAAGCAGGATTCGATGTTGTTATAATAAATAATAACCCAGAAACAGTATCAACTGACTTTGATACAGCTGATAGACTTTATTTTGAACCACTTACACCAGAAGATGTAATGAATGTTATGAATACTGAAAAACCATATGGAGTAGTAGTAGCATTTGGAGGACAGACAGCTATAAACTTAACTAAGTTCCTAGAAAGTCAAGGAATAAATGTCATAGGATCTAGTGCGGAAAGCATAGATATGGCAGAAGATAGAGAAAGATTTGATGAATTATTAGAATCTTTACATATAAAAAGACCTCAAGGACATACAGTTCTTACAGAAGAAGAAGCATTAAAAGCTGCAAATGAATTAGGATATCCAGTATTAATGAGACCATCGTATGTACTTGGTGGACAAAATATGATAATTGCATTTGGCGATGATGATATAAAAGAATATATGGAAATAATTTTAAAATCTAATAAAAAAGATAACCCTATATTAATAGACAAATATATGATGGGTGTCGAAGTTGAAGTAGACGCTATATGTGATGGAGAAGAAATATTAATTCCAGGGATAATGGAACATATAGAAAGAGCAGGAGTTCACTCAGGAGACTCTATAGCTGTTTGTCCTTCATGGAATATTAGTGAAAAATTAAAAGAAAAAATAGTTGAATACTCAAAACAACTAGCAGTATCTTTAAAAACTAAAGGTCTTGTAAATATACAATATGTTATATATGATGGAAAAATATATGTAATAGAAGTTAATCCAAGATCTTCACGTACAATACCATATTTAAGTAAAATATCAGGAGTACCTATGGTTGAACTAGCTGTAAGAGCTATGTTAGGAGAAAAAATAAAAGATATGGGATATGGAACAGGTTTATTCAAAGGACAAAAATATTTTGCAGCAAAAGTACCTGTATTCTCATTCGAAAAATTAATAGATTTAGATGTACACTTAGGACCTGAAATGAAATCTACAGGAGAAGTTTTAGGTATAGGTAGAAATTTAAAAGAAGCAGTATTTAAAGGATTAGCAGCAGCAGGATACCATATGGAAAAAGATGGTGGAGTATTTATATCTGTTAAAGATAGTGATAAAGCAGAAATAGCCGAAGTAGCAGAAAAATTTGAAAGATTAGGATTTAAATTATATGCTACAAAAGGAACTGCAGAAGTACTTAAAAAAGAAGGAATGGATATAGCAATAGTTAACAAAATTCATGAATCAGATAAAAATACTACAAGTGAGCTTATCGAAACTGGAAAAGTTAAATATGTAATATCTACTTCATCAAAAGGAAGAATACCTACAAGAGATAGTGTTAAAATAAGAAGAAAAGCAATAGATTATTCAGTACCTTGTTTAACTTCAATAGATACAGCAAATGCCTTAGCAGAAAGTTTATTAAGTCATTATTCTGAAGAAAATACAAGACTTGTAGACATAAATTCAATATACAAATAAAATATTAAAAGAATTGAAAACTACATAGATGAGAGTTTTTAGGACTAAGCATCTATGTAGTTTCTATTTTAAAAATAAATAAAAACGGAGGATATTATGAACGAAATATATCAGTCACCATTAACTTCACGTTATGCAAGTAAAGAAATGAAACAAAATTTTTCTAATGACAAGAAATTCCGTACATGGAGAAAATTATGGATAGCTTTAGCTGAATCTGAAATGGAATTAGGATTAGAAATAACTAAGGAACAAATAGATGAATTAAAATCACATAAAGATGATATAAATTATGATGTAGCAGTAGCTAGAGAAAAAGAAGTTAGACACGATGTAATGTCTCATGTGTATGCTTATGGACAACAATGCCCAAAAGCAGCTGGAATAATACATTTAGGAGCAACTTCTTGTTATGTTGGAGATAATACAGATTTAATATTAATGTATGAAGGGATGCAACTTGTAAGAACAAAACTAGTAATGACTATAAAAGCACTTGCAAAATTTGCTGATGAATATAAATCTCTTCCAACTTTAGGATTTACACACTTCCAACCAGCTCAGCCTACTACTGTAGGTAAAAGGGCTACATTATGGATACAAGATTTATTATATGATTTAGAAGAAATAGAACATTTCTTATCAGATAAGAGACTTCTTGGTTCAAAAGGAACTACAGGTACTCAAGCATCATTCCTTGAATTATTTGAAGGAGACTATGAAAAAGTAAAAGAACTTGATAAAAAAATAGTTGAAAAAATGGGATACGATAAGGCTATAGCTGTTTCAGGACAGACATATACTAGAAAAATAGATAGCAAAGTTCTTAATATATTATCAGGAATCGCTCAATCAGCTACAAAATTTTCAAATGATATAAGACTATTACAACACTTAAAAGAAATAGAAGAACCTTTTGAAAAGAAACAAATAGGCTCATCAGCAATGGCATATAAAAGAAATCCAATGAGAAGTGAAAGAATAGCAGCTTTATCTAGATATGTAATGGTAGATGCATTAAATCCAGCTATAACTACGGCAACTCAATGGTTTGAAAGAACTCTTGATGATTCAGCAAATAAAAGAATAAGTATACCAGAAGCATTTCTTGCAGTAGATAGTATCCTTAGTCTATATTTCAATGTTGCAGATGGATTAGTTGTTTATCCTAAAGTTATAGAACAGAGATTAATGAGTGAACTTCCATTTATGGCAACTGAGAATATAATGATGGATGCCGTTAGAAAAGGTGGAAATAGACAAGATTTACATGAAAGAATAAGATTACATTCATTAGAAGCTGGTAAAATGGTTAAAGTAGAAGGAAAGAAAAATGATTTAATAGAGAGAATTGCAAAAGATGATATGTTTGGAGTTACTCTTGAAGAATTAAATGAAATACTTAAACCAGAAAAATATGTAGGATGTGCTCCTATGCAAGTAGATGAATTTATAAAAAATGAAGTTAATCCAGTTTTAGATAGATATAAGGACGATAAAGATGTAGATAGTGAAATAAATGTATAAATCTTAAATATAAAAAGGGATTGGATAATAGGAGTTTTATCCAATCCCTTTTTTAAGAACTCTACAAAGTGATTTAAATAACGACAGATAAATTAAAGAGTCCTGTTAAAAGCTAAGTAATATATAAATTATAAATTATTAGTATTTTTTTCTATAAACAATTTAAATTCATTTATAAGTGGAATTTCATAAGATGTTTTTAAATAAGCCATAAATATTATGTTTTCCCAATCTAAATCAGAAATTTCAATTGATTTAACACCTTTTAAATTTATTGAATTATTTTCAGGAACTATTGAAACTCCAAAATCTCCAGAAACTAAAGGTGTTATTACATTTATATCATCTGTTTTATATGCTATATTAACTATATTTTCCTTTTTATCAAAATAATACGATAATTTTTCTAAAAGAGTTTGATTTTTAGTATAAACAATTAAATTATATTTCAATATATCATCCATACAGACGCATTCTTTTTGAGAAAGAGGATGATTTTCTGAAACTAATAAAATTGGTTTTTGTTTAAAAACGGGTATATATTCTATATTTTTTTCGTTTATACATTTAGAACAAAATATAAAATCAAAATTTTTAGAATTCAATCCATCTATTAATTCTTCAGTAGAATTAGCATTATAATGAAATTTAAAATCTATTTTTTTATCCGTATGCATATCTAAGAACTTTCTTGCAATATCTGGAATGAATGATGATGACATATTTTTATGGAACGCTATATCAATACAACCTTCTCCAATTTCAGAAAGGTGAATAGAGTTTATACTATCATCGATAAGAGATAAAGCTTTTTCTATATCTATTAAAAATTTTTTGCCTGCCCTAGTAAGAACAATATTTCTTCCTTCTTTTTCGAATAGACGGATATTAATCTCTTTTTCTAAAGATGATATCGCATGACTAAGACTAGGTTGTGTTATAGAAAGTTGCTCAGCAGCTTTAGTATAATGCTCAAGATGAGCTAATGTAACAAAATATTTAAGATGATATAAATTCATAAGAAATCTCCTTTTAAAGTTACAACAAAATAAATTTTTTTTGTAATATATTTGTATTTATAGAAAAAATATATAAATACAATAATTAATTATTTAACATTATAACATAGTATGAAAACTTTTTCTATAAAAGTTATAAAATATATAAATTATATAAGTAAATATCAACTATATAATTTCTTTTAAATAAAAAAATATATATAATATACAAAAAAATATATATATTTTTATAAAAATGAAAACAAAAAAAGTATAATAAATCTAAAAATTAACAATAATTATCTAAAAGATATAGACTAGAATAATTATAAAATATAATTTATAGATAAATTGTTATTAATGTTTTTAAATAAAAGTATAAGTTTTATAAAGAGATATTTACTTTTTCTCCGTTTAATTTAACAACTTTAGCGGGGATTCCAACAACAGTTGAGTTTTTAGGAACATTTTTTAAAACTACAGCATTAGCACCTATTTTTGAATTCGACCCAATACGTATATTGCCTAAAACTTTAGCACCAGTAGATATAGTAACTCCATTTTCTATAGTAGGATGCCTTTTACCCTTATCATGACCAGTACCTCCAAGTGTAACTTGATGAAATATAACAACATCATCTCCAATTTCTGCTGTTTCACCTATAACTATTCCATTACCATGATCAATAAAAAGCCTTTTTCCTATAGTAGCACCAGGATGTATTTCTATACCAGTTAAAAATCTAGATAATTGAGATACAAATCTAGCTAAAAATTTTAATCCTATTTTGTTTATAAAATGAGCTATTCTATGAAAAAATATAGCATGTATTCCAGGATAATTAATTATTATACTAAAAGCATTTGTTGCTGCAGGGTCTTGAAGTTTATATGTATCTATAATATTTTTAAAAGCATTCATAAATTACCTCCAAAAGATTTAATTACTTAAAAGTATTAGTTAAATTATTCATATAAATCAGTAGACAAATATCTCTCCCCATTATCAGGAACTATAAACAATACTTTTTTGCCTTTACCAAGTCGTTTTGCTGTTTTTATAGCTGCTGTAAGAGAAGCACCTCCAGATATTCCTAAAAGTACCCCCATTTTCAAAGATGAATTTATAGCACTCGAGTATGCTTCATTAGAAGATACTAATTCAATATTATCAATTAGATTTGTATCTAAAATAGGTGGAATAAAACCAGCTCCGATACCTTGTATTTTGTGAGAATTAGGATTTTTACCTGAAAGAACAGCAGATTTATCAGGTTCAACAGCTATGATTTCAATATTATTAAAATGAGTTTTTAATTTGCGAGCGTTACCAGTTAAAGTACCTCCTGTTCCAACACCAGCTACAAAAGCATCTAATGTATCAAAATCATTTATTATCTCTAAAGCTGTAGTATTTGAATGTGCATATGAATTGAGTTCATTATTAAATTGATTTAACATCTTATAACCATTATTAGCAATCAAATCCTTAGCTTTTTTTATTGAACCAGACATACCATATTTACTAGGTGTTAAAATTACTTGTGCACCATAGGCTTTCAAAATTTTTTGTCTTTCAATGCTCATATTATCAGGCATAACAATTATAGAATTTAGATTATTGGCAGATGCAGCCATTGCAATTCCAATTCCTGTATTTCCACTAGTGGCTTCTATTATCGTGTCACCTGCTTTTAAACTTCCATCTGATAGTAATTTTTCAATTATATAGACAGCAACTCTATCTTTGACAGAGCCTGCTGGATTAAAAAATTCTAGTTTACCATATATTTCAGCACTATCATCAGATTCAAATTCTTTAAATCTAAGAATAGGGGTATTTCCTACAGTTTGTGTTATTTTGTCGTATATCATAAAAGACCTCCATATATAATGATTTATTTTTTTTGATAAAATTATGATTGTAAACAATAAATTTATACTAAACAAATGAGTACAAATTTAGATACCAATAAAAGTTATTAAATTTTAAGATTTTAATATATTTTGAAATTATAAATAGAAATAAATGTATATTTTGATAAAATTCTAGAACTGTATTTTGAATGAAAATTTAAATTATATATGAAATGTACATATAAAAAACAAAAAGCTATTTTCATAGAGAACTTGTAATAATTAGAATTAAATTAATCTAAAGGGGATGAAAGTAAAATTTTATTAATTCATTATTACAAGCATTATTTTATGAAAACAGCTTAAAAATATCTATATTTAGTTATAATTAAAAATATTACAAAAATTAATACTGTCTCTTAGAAGAAGTTACAATCTCGCTACATAAAATATTTCTATTTAATTTTTTTGAAGTTATAAAACAACAACAACACATAGCGCAATCACTCCTTCCTTTATTTTAAGTATTATTTTATAGATTATAGAAATAATATACCTAAATTTTAAATATGTCAAGTAAAAAAAGAAAGTGTGATAAAAAATCACACTTTCAAATAATCAAATTATAATTAGTTTATAGAGTTTTCTGAACCTAAAACTTCATCTATTTTGCTTTCTACAACAGCCTGTATAGCATCTTTACCAGCACCTATGTATTTTCTTGGGTCGAACTGAGATGGGTTTTCAGCTAAGTATTTTCTTATTGCAGCAGTCATAGCTAATCTTAAGTCAGTATCCATGTTTATTTTACAAACAGCCATTGAAGATGCTTTTCTTAACATATCAACTGGAACACCTTTAGCACCAGCTATATCTCCACCGAATTTATTACAAGTAGCAACAGATTCCTGATCAACTGCAGAAGCACCGTGAAGTACTATTGGGAAACCAGGTAATTTATTCTGTATTTCTTCTAATATATCGAATTTTAATTCAGCTTCACCTTTGAATTTGAAAGCACCATGAGAAGTACCTATAGCTATAGCTAATGAGTCAACTCCTGTTCTTTCAACGAATTCAACAGCTTCATCTGGATCAGTGTATTTGTGTACATCTGAACTAACTTCATCTTCTACACCAGCTAAAACACCAAGTTCAGCTTCTACAACTACTCCTCTTTCATGAGCGTAGTCAACAACTTCTTTAGTAACTCTTACATTTTCTTCAAAATCAAAGTGAGAACCATCTATCATAACTGAAGTAAATCCAGCATCTATACATGATTTAACAGCTTCGAAATTTGGACCGTGATCTAAGTGAAGAGCAACATCTACACCTATTTCATCAGATGCAGCTTTTACCATTTCAACTAATGTATGAGGTCCAGCATACTGTATAGCTGATTTAGAAGCCTGTATCATAACATATGAATTTTTAGCTTTTGCTCCCTGTAAAACACCCTGTAACTGTTCTAAGTCACTTATGTTGAATGCACCTATAGCATATCCGCCTTCATAAGCTTTTTTAAACATTTCTTTAGTAGTAATTAAAGCCATTTTTAAATCCTCCTATAAACTTTTAAAAATTTATCCATCATATATATTATACAAATAAAAACAAAAAAGGTATATAGAAAATTGAAAAACTGTTATTTGTAAACATTTTCTTTTTGAAAAAATTTAAATTTTTAATATTATTGGCATTGTATAAAAATTGCATAAAGAAAAAATTATATAAAAATATAAAAATAATAATAAAAATCAATTTATGATAAATATTTTGATTACAAAAAGGATATATTTTTTCTGTTAATTATGAATAAAAAATGATAATATTAATATATTATGACATAAATAAAAATTTTAAAGGGGGGGAATAATTTGGCTAAAAAGCAAAGAGTAGATAAAGTACTATCTAATTTAGGCTATGGAAGTAGAACAGAGATAAAAAAATTCTGTAAGCAAGGTCTTGTTTTTGTAAATGGAAAAGCAGTTTCTAATCCTGGGCTTCAAGTAGATACTGATATAGATGAAATATTGTTCAACGGAGAAAAGATAAACTACAGAGAATTTATATACTTAATGATGAATAAACCAGACGGATATATTTCTGCAACGTTTGATAAGCACGATCCAATAGTGCTTGATTTAATAGATGATGAGTATTTAGTATTTGAGCCATTTCCTGTAGGGAGGTTAGATAAAGATACTGAAGGGCTTCTTGTATTAACAAACGATGGACAGCTTTCTCATAGGGTATTATCGCCTAAAAAACATGTTCCTAAGACTTATTATGCTAAGATAGATGGCAAAGTAACACAAGATGATATAAAGGCTTTTAAAGAGGGTGTTATATTAGATGATGGATACAAAACTATGCCATCAGAACTTGTTATATTAAAATCGGATGATATATCTGAGATAGAACTTACTATACATGAAGGAAAATTCCATCAAGTAAAAAGAATGTTTGAAAGTGTTGAAAAGAAAGTGGTATATTTAAAAAGACTTTCTATGGGAGCTTTAAAATTAGATGAATCTTTGGAACTTGGTGAGTATAGAGAGCTTACAGATGAGGAAGTTAAATTAATAGAAGTTAGAGAATAAATTTTTAAAATACAATTAATGCGATAATATAATATTGAGTAATATAGATTAAAAATATAAAATAGGAGGCAAATGTGAAAAAGAGAGATATAATCGAATTTGAAATTGGTAAAATGGAATTTGGCGGAGTTAGTATAAGCCAATATGAAGATAGAAGAATAAAAATGAAAGGTGGTATAAAAGGTCAAAAGGTTAAAGCTGCTGTAAAGAGAACAGGAAGAGGAAAAGCAGATGTAAAACTAGTAGAACTTTTAGAAAAATCACCTATAGAAACAGCAGATGTATGTCCACATTTTGAAGGTTGTGGAGGTTGTACAATGCTTTCAGTTGATTATAAAAAACAACTTGAAATAAAAGAAGAACAGGTTTTAGACTTATTTAAAGATGCTGGAATAAAAGGATTTGAATTTTTAGGAGTTCAAGGAAGTCCTAATAATACAGAATATAGAAATAAAATGGAATACACTTTTGGAGATGAAGTAAAAGGAGGACCACTTACACTTGGACTTCACAAAAAAGGCAGACATATAGATATACAAACAGTAGACGGATGTATGCTAGTTGACTCTGATTTTAATACTATATTAAAAGAATCATTAGGATTTTTCCAAAATACAGAATTACCATATTATAGGGTTGTAAATCATGAAGGATACTTAAGAAATTTAGTAGTTAGAAAGGGTATACATACAGACGAGATAATGGTAAATATAGTTACATCATCTCAATATGATTTTGATATGTCAAAATTTGCAGATATGATAAAAACTCTTGAACTAAAAGGAAATGTTGTTAGTATACTTCACACTATAAATGATGGACTTGCAGATGCAGTACAATGTGATGAAATGAGAGTACTTTATGGCGTAGATTATATTCATGAAGAGATATTAGGTCTTAAATTTAAAATATCTCCATTCTCATTCTTCCAGACAAATACAAAAGGAGCTGAACAACTTTATACTATAGCAAGAGAGTTTATAGGAGATCATTCTAATAAAGTTGTTTTCGATTTATACAGTGGAACAGGTTCTATTGGACAGCTTATGGCAGAAAAAGCTAAAAAAGTTTATGGAATAGAAATAATAGAAGAGGCTGTTGTTGCAGCTAATGAAAATGCTAAATTAAACGGACTTGATAACTGTGAATTTATAGCTGGAGATGTTAAAGATACTGTTAAAAATCTAGATGTAAAACCAGATCTTATAATAGTAGACCCACCAAGACCAGGTATACATAAACAGGCTATAAAAGATATATGTGATTTTGGTGCTAAAGAAATAGTTTATATTTCTTGTAATCCTAAAACACTAGTTGATGATTTAAAAGATTTTATTGGATATGGATATATTCCAGAAAAAGTTAAATGTATGGATATGTT
The DNA here is from genome assembly GCF_029264495.1 of Peptacetobacter sp. Taxonomy (GTDB): domain Bacteria; phylum Bacillota; class Clostridia; order Peptostreptococcales; family Peptostreptococcaceae; genus Peptacetobacter. The sequence continues at coordinate 76 of NZ_JARIBH010000023.1, read as the reverse complement.
CCCAAATACTCCACACTGTGAATCAGTAGTAAAATTATATAAAATAATGAATATGGCTTGATGTAAATAAGTTATA
>NZ_JARIBH010000006.1 GCF_029264495.1 Peptacetobacter sp. | reverse complement strand
TTTTTTAATATTTTTTATTTTATCTTAAGATTTTCTTTATTTTTCAGTTCTAAAATATATTTATAATTTATATTTTGAGGAGTTAGTTTTATGAGAAAGTTTTTAGATATTTTTGTTAAATCTTTTGGATTTTTTATCTGTTGACTCTTTTGGTTAGTTTTATTTCTATTCCATCTAATAATTCCATTTTATGGCGTTTTTATGCAGAATTAATACCACTGTTATCAGTTATTTTAATATCTGTTATTTTTTATTTCATAGACGGTAAAAATATAACTATTGCTCCAATGAATCATCCTTTTAAAAGTATTATTTTATGGATTTTTACAGGTGGTTTATGGCTTGGTGTAGTTGTTTTTACTCTATTTATTACAAATACTATTTCATTTATAGGTAAAAATTCAATGAATTATTTATCTATTTGGGCTATTTCATGCTTTTTAAATGTTATTATGAAGAACTTTTATTTTGAATTTTATAGGTGGAATAATTTTAGGTGGTATTTCATTAGCTGATGACTATCCTTCTATATTTAAACTTGCATACCATGGAAATAAACTTTTAACTGGTGGAATTTATAAAATTGAAGGTAGTATAGTCGTTTTAATTGTAAATGTAATTTTTATTGTTTTATTCTATTATTTATTTAAAAAATCTATCTTAAAAAATAATATTCTTTTTTGTTAGATATACTTAAATAATATTTATATTACTCTACTATATTTCTCTTTAAAATGTTAAAATTAAATCATAGAAATTAATTTTTCTGAATTTTTTATTTGGAGGGTAAATAATTATGTTAAATTTAATAGTTTGTGGCTATAACGGAGCTATGGGAAAGATGCTTCAAGAATGTATTTCAAAAGATCCAGATTGTAAACTTGTAGCTGGTGTTGCAAGATCTGCAAAAACTGGTACTCTTGATGGAGATGTAAAATTGTTCCATACTTTTGATGATTGCGATGTTGACGCTGATGCAATAATTGACTTTTCGCATCCTGGAAATTTGGATTCTATGCTTAAATATATCAAAAAAACTAAAACTCCTGTAGTAATAGCTACAACTGGCTTTGATGAAAAGCAAAATAAATCTATAGAGGAAGTATCTAAAGAAGTACCTGTACTACTTTCTCATAATACTTCTGTTGGTGTTAATGTTCTTATAGAGTTGGTAAAAGAAGCTTCAAAATTACTTAATAATTTTGATATTGAAATCATTGAGAAACATCATAATAGAAAAGAAGATGCTCCTAGTGGTACGGCAAAAATGCTTATAAATGCTATAAAAGAAGTGATTCCAGAATCAAATGAAGTTTTTGGAAGATTTGGAAGAAATTGTAAAAGACAATCTAAAGATATCGGTGTTAGTTCTGTAAGAGGTGGAAATATAATTTCAGACCATGATGTCTTATTCTGTGGAGATAGTGAAGTTGTTACTCTATCACACCATGCACAATCTAATGCAATTTTTGCAGATGGTTCTATATTTGCTGCTAAAGAACTATTAAAAAAAGAAAATGGCCTTTACGATATGAAAGATATATTATAAATTTTATTTAATAAATATTGAAATAAAAAAGTCACTGTATATACAGTGACTTTTATTAATTATCTATCTTCATCAGTTACGTTGAATATATATGGAACATTTCTAAAATAATCTCCACAGTCAAATCCATATCCAACAACAAATTTATCTTCTACTTCATATCCACAGTAATCAGGAACTAATTCTACTTTTCTTCTTGATGGCTTATCTAATAACACACAACTTTTTATACTTTTTGGATTTTTAGCTTTTAAGTGCTTTAATACGAAATCCATAGTTACAGCACTATCAGTTATATCATCAACTACTAATACATCATATCCTTCTAAATCTACAGTTACATCAGAAGTAACCTTTACTTTTCCACTTGTTTCTTCTGCATTTCCATAACTTGAAGTTGTCATAAAGTTTACTCTTAATTGTAAGTCTATACTTCTAACTAAATCCGCACAGAATATAAAACTACCTCTTAATAAAGCTATTATCATTAAATTTTTATCTTTATAGTCTTTCTCTATTTGTTTTCCTAGCTCTTTTATTCTTTTAGCTATTTCTTCTTCAGTATACATTACTTCCCATTTTTTCTTAGTTATATCCATTTTTATCCTCCGATTTTTTTAATTATACAGTTAATTTTATACGAATTAATCAGTATTTTCAATACTATCTATAAATTCTAATAAAAAAGTCTCTTTTTTATCATTATATATTAACAATAATTTATGAATATAAAAAGAAATCCATATCAATCAAGATATGGATTTCTTAAAATTTATATTTTAGATTATTTAAAAGGCTATTTTATAAAAATCGATAAAGTTTAATTAATTAGCTTTATTCATTTCATTCATAACATCTAGTATAACTTCATCTGTTACAGACATACCTGCATCTCCAACACAACCTAATGCTCTAACACTTTCATCAACGCTTCTACCTACTATTCCATTTAACCCTGGAACTATACATCCTCTTTTTGCAAGAATAGCATTCTGTACTGCTGCTGATGAAGCTGTTGCTAATTTACAAGCACATCCTGGTTTAGCACCATCACATATCATACCACTTAAATCAGCTATCATATTTTCCATAGCACCTTCTATTTGTGATAATTCTGCATTCATTAACCAAGAAAGACCTGCTGTACATCCTATTGCTGCTGCAACACCACAACCACACATTGGTGATAATCTTCCTGTAAAGTTTTTAATATATGCTGTTATTAAATGAGATATAGCAAGTGCTCTAGCAACTCTCTCATCTTCTTGTGGGAATCTTTCACTATATGCTGCTATTGGTAATATAGCTGTTAAACCATGATTTCCACTACCATTAGAACTCATAACAGGCATTTTAACACCAGACATTCTTGCATCTGAAGCTGCAGATGTTAACATCATAGCATAATTAACTATATCGTCACCTAATTCACCATCTGCTATTGCTTGTTTTATTCCATAACCCATACCAACACCAGTTTTTTCTTTAAGTCCTATTTCTGCCATAGCTCTATTCATTTTTATACCATCAAGAAGGAATTTAATATCTTCAAAATTCATTTTTTCAACGTTATCTACTATTTCAGCAACAGTAGCTTTGTCCATTAAAGTTTCTTTTCTTTCCTCTTTGTTTTCAGTAGTCATTTCTTTTGGTTCATTATCTAATATTACTTCCCCATCTTTTTCAAGATATGTAAAGTTATCATGTCTTCCTCTTACTTTTACAGTTACTTCATGATTTTCACCTTTTAATGTAACTTCAAGATATATTTTATCTGTTGATTCTGTTGGTTCTACTGATATAGTATGTTCTTCTAAATATTTTTCTGATTCTTTAACTTCTTCTTCAGTTAACCCTTCAAGTACGCTTAATCCATCAGCTGATTTTCCCCCAACTAATCCCATACAAGCTGCTACTTTTAATCCAAGTATTTTACTTCCTGGTATACCAACGCCCATACCATTTTTAAATATATTATGGCTAACTAACATCTTATTTTCTACTACTTCTTCGCCTAATAATTCTTTTGCTTTTGCACAAGCAAGTGCTAATGCAACTGGTTCTGTACATCCAACTGCAGGTTTTACTTCATTTTTAAGCATTTCTACTAATTCATTTCTTATATCTCTCATTTTATCCTCCATACAATAAATTGTAATTTATTTTAATATCAATTTTATAAATATATATTTTAGTATTTACTTTTCTTTATTCAATATAAGCATATTTCATGCCATTTTTAAAATTTTATTTTTTTATTTTATAAAAATGCTGATATTTCAACGATTAATTTTATTATTTTTTTATTTTATTGGTATATTATACATTTTTATCTATAGTGTAAATAATCTTATTTTATCATTTTGAGACAAAAAAATCTCATTTTGATATTCTGTGTCAAAATGAGATTTTTATAATAATTATTTTAATTTATAACAATAAACATTCTTGAATAAAACTTTATTTTATTTTATATTTTTCTATTTTTCTATATAAGGTAGCTCTTGATATTCCAAGTGCTTTAGCTGCCAAATCTTTATCTTTTTTATATATACTATAAGTTTTTAAAGCTTTTCTTATTTCTCTTTTTTCTAGCTCCTCTAACGTTTCTATTCCTGATATACTTTCTTCTTCTTTTTCTTCTTTAAACTCAAGTATAGATTTTGGAAGTACATCTACTGTGATTATTTTATCTTGTGCCATATTTATACTATATTCTATGCTATTTTGTAATTCTCTGACATTTCCAGGCCATTTATATTTTTTCATAATCTCCAATGCAAAATCATCTATTCCTTCTACATTTTTTTCAAGTTTCATAGAATATTCTTGTATCATATAGTCTATTAATAAAGATATATCTCCTTTTCTTTGTGATAAATTAGGTAATTTTATAGGAATTACATTCAGTCTATAATATAAATCCTCTCTAAATGTACCCTCTTTTACCATCTCTTCTAAATCTTTATTTGTAGCAGCTATAATCCTAACATCCACTTCAACATTTGACTTTGCACCTATTTTATTAACTTCTTTTTCTTGCAATACCCTCAGTAATTTCGATTGTAGATGTAGGCTCATATCACCTATTTCATCTAAAAATAAACTACCTTTATGTGCAATTTCAAACATTCCTAACTTTCCACCTTTTTTTGCTCCTGTAAAAGCACCTTCCTCATATCCAAAAAGTTCACTTTCTAAAAGATTATCTGGAATAGCAGCACAGTTTACAGCTATAAATGGATATTCTGATCTTTTACTATGATTATGTATTGCCCTTGCAAATAACTCTTTTCCTGTACCACTTTCTCCTGTTATCAAAACTGTCGATACAGATTTTGAAGCCATTATAGTTTCTTTTTTTACTTTTTTTATAATATCACTTTCTCCAATTATATTTTCAATCATTATACTTCTATCTTTATTCATTTTATTATAATTTTTTATTGCTTCTTTCTTATCTGTAAAATCTATAACATATCCTTTTACTTCTCCATTAAGTTCTATTATATTCATATTATAAATTCCACGTAAATTTTTTTCACCATTATTATAATTAAAACTACTACTAAATGAATGTCCTTTTTTATGTTGTGATGGTACTTTTATAGATTTAAATATTTCAAACATATTCTCACCACTTATATCTTTATTTATATTGAACATTTTCTTGAATTTAAGATTGTATCTATCTATTTTACCATCTATATCAATAGATACTACTGCTTTATCCATACCATCAACTAAAGTTTCTAATTTTTTCTTTTCTATATCTAATTCATAAGATTTTATAGCTGCTTTTAATTTCCCAGACAATAAATCTGCCATTCTTGTTAGAAAATTTACCATTCCTTCACTATTTTTTTCTATTATTTCTCTTTGTTCTTCTGAAAACGCTATAAGTCCTATAACTCCATATGCTTTCTCATCACATATTATTGGACAACATATTTCTCCATATTCATTACAATTTCCAATTTTGTAACATTCTTTACATATAAAACTCTCTTTTGGATTATCTATTACTATATACTCTTTATCAATAAGAGATTTTTTAAATGCAAATCCTCTTATTTCTTCTCCAATTTTATTTATATATTTTCCAGTACCCGCAATTCTGATAAGATTTTCATCTACTATAGTTACATCTATTTTTAATACAGTTTCTATTGCATCTGCTATATTTTGTATATCTTCTTTTATATAACTTAGTTCAAATTTCATTATAAATACCTTATCCTTTCTGTAATAATGCAAGTTTTATATTATAATTCCTTATTTCTTTTCAATATTTCTTCTATATTTTGTTTGTATAGTATATTTTTTATTTCTTTTAACTCTAAATATATTTTATTTAATACAAACTGAATTGATACTAATATCATAAATAAAATAACAACAAATACTATTTTATAATTTATCAAAGTACCATCTCCTTTTAAAATAGGCCTGGCATAAGCCAGACCTAACTATAATTAATCATATTTTGTTTTCAATATATTGTAAGCAACATATAATAAAGATGTTTTTTATTAATACATCTTTTTTCTTGCTACATATATATATTTATGGTTTTTAAAATCCTCTAATAAACCATCAAATCTTAATTCCGAAAATATTTTTTTAATATCACTTGGACTACAGTGATTTCCACAAAGGCCACATATCCTTCTTTTTAAATATTTTATTTTATTTTTAATATTGTACATATTTAGATCTTCAAGTATTAGTTCTCCATTATTTTTAAGAACTCTACTTATCTCAGAAGATGCTTTTTCATAATTACTTGTATTGTTAAATTGCTCAAGTATTATAACTTTGTTGAAATAATTATCTTCAAAAGGTAAAAATTCTAGTTTACCTTTAACAAAATTACAACTTTCATTGTGCACTAAAGAATAACATATATCCTCATAGTCTGAATCCTCAAGTATAGTTACATTTAATCCACTTAATCTTAGATCTTTTCCTAATCGACCTATATCTCCTACAAGTAGTACTTTTTCACCTATACTGTACTCTAGATGATTTAAAAGATATCCTATTTCGTCATCATGGAGACTTATATCATCATCTTCTCCAGTAAAATGAAATAATACATTTTTCACCACATTCACCTCTTTAAACCCTAAATTTTAATATAAAACGCTCTTTATTATAGAGCTTATAAATAAAATAATTATCCATATTTTCTTCCATACGTTAGATTATAATATTAAAATATAAACTATTCAATACTTTTTTAATATAAAAAGCAGTAAGTATAAAACTCACTGCTTTTATTGATATATTGTTATTTTTTTATGTCTTATATAAAATTTAGTCTTTCAAATTTTATACTGTTGGTTCTGCACCACTTGCTTTGTTTTCTTTTATTTTTACTATACCTGATTTTAGCATTGTAGTTGCTGTATAGAATATTACACATATTACTAAGACTTTTAATATATTTATTGGTAAGCTCTTAACTATAAATGCTGCTATAAATACACCAACTATCCCACCTAAAGTTATTGCTAATGAAGATTTTCTTGGATACTGACCTTCTTTTATAAATTCCATACCTGAGAATGGAAGAAGCATAGCACATGATCCCATCATTATTGGATAAGCTGCTCTTTCTGACATTCCTAAAAGGTAAAGCATAGCCATACATGGGGCATATAATCCTATTCCTGCTGTCATTAATGCTCCTAATATAAAGTTACCTATTATAGCTATTATTAATTTTGTTCCAGTTAATCCAAGAGCTGTTCCACCACCTGGCATTAAACTAACCCAAGGTAGTCCTAAGAACATTACTATACCTGTTATAAATAATGCTATACCCATAACTATCTGAACTATTGATTCATCAAGTTTTGATATTATTTTTGCTCCAATAACTGAACCAGCTGCTGCTGCTATTAATAATGATAATAATGTTATTGGATCAACTTTTACTGATGTTATAAATATAAGTGCTTCTAATACAGCGGGTATTGTACATGATACATTAAGCATTCCTGGAATGTGTTTATCTTTTACATTAAGTTTTAATGCTTTTGACATTGCTACAACTATAGCAAAAGAACCTATTCCTAATGTATCTGCAAAATTCGCTACAAATCCTATAAATCCTGGTTTTTTCCAACTTTCGTCTTCTATTTGGTTCGCTTTTTTAGTTTTGTTGAAATCTCTTCCAAAAACAACTGCGAATATAGATGTAAATCCAATTAACATTATCCTTATTAAACTTGCCATTTTATTTTCTCCTTTTTAAATTATTTTTAAATTTTAGTAATTTATTTCTGATATTAAAATAAATTTACTTAAGCAAATTTTTCATTATAAGTAATTAAAATATTCCCTATAACTTATAATTTTTAGATATTATTTTCCCTTTTTCAAGTTATTATTATAACAATCATCAACTTTTTTTTCAATATTTTTTTGTTTATTTTTCAATATTTTTTTGTATTTTTTCTTAATTTAATAATAAGTTTCTTATTTTAAACTTTATTATTTTTTAAATTATTTGAATTTTTCTGAATAATTTTTCTTTAGATATATGCTTTTCTTGATGTTTTAGTAATTAAACCCATATATTATAGTATTAAATTATATCTTTTTTTATTTTATATACATTTACTATTGCATATTTAAAATACTATATTAGTATAACATTTTTGTTGTTATATTTTATAAAATATAATCCTTGATAATTATTTATTATTGAGAAATAAAAAAAATTTATAAAATCAAAAAATAAAAATAAGCTATATATTTTTTAAATACATAGCTTATTTTTATATTATTTATACATTTATATTTATTCCATATCTATATTAACTTCTTTTAATTTATTTTCTAAACTACCTTTAAAAACTTTCTTTAACATATCATATGAAGTGTAATATATTACAAATATACATAATACTTTTATCATATTCATAGGCATAGAATTAAATATATATGCAGCTATAAATACACCTATTACACCACCTATTGTTATTGCTAACGATGTTTTTCTAGGGTAATTTCCATCTTTTATAAATCTAGTACTTGCTATAGGCATAAGTACTGCACAAGATCCCATCATTATTGGAAATGCACATTTTGGAGACATTCCTAAAATATATGTCGTCGCCATACATGGTGCATATAATCCTATTCCTGCTGTCATTAATGCTCCATATATAAAATTAAGTACTACACCTATAATTAACTTATTACCATAAAGACCGATGCTTTCTCCTCCAACTGGAAGTAAATCTATCCAAGGAAGTCCCAATAATATAACTGTTGCTGTTATAAATAATGCTATCCCCATTGATAGCTGTATTTTTTTTTCATCTAATTTTTTTACTATCCCTGAACCTATATAAGACCCTGTCCCTGCTGCTAAAAGCATTGATATAAGTGTTATCGAATCAACTTCTATGGCAGTTAAAAAAATAAGTGCTTCTACAATATTTGGTATTGCACATGATACATTTAGCATAGCGGGTATTTCTTTATCTTTAAATTTCATTTTCATGGCTTTACCCATTGCTATTATTACTGCAAAAGAACTTACCCCTAGCGTATCAAAAAAATTTCCTACCATACCAGCCATTACAGATTTTGTCAAACTTTCATCTTCTAGTCGATTTTCTTTTTTAGCCTTAGAATAATCGCTAATCATTAAAAATGCTTGCATTCCTGTAAATGATACTAGTATTACTCTTATTAAATTTATCATTTTTTCCTCCTATATCCAGTGCATAAATGCTACCGGTATATTCTTTAAGTTATCAACATATCCAAAAATATTTGTTAATAGTTTAAGATATTTGACTCTCACAATTATACTATATCTTTCTTTTTTTGTATACAATATATTTATATACTTTTATATATAATATCTATCTTCATAAAT
>NZ_JARIBH010000072.1 GCF_029264495.1 Peptacetobacter sp. | reverse complement strand
TATGTGGTTATTATAGCAGAGAGGATACACCTGTTCCCATTCCGAACACAGAAGTTAAGCTCTCTAGCGCTGATGGTACTTGGGGCGAAGGCCCCTGGGAGAGTAGGACGTAGCCACGTAGTCTTTTTTTTATTTGCAAAAATATTTGTAAATGATTTGTAAATGTAATAAAAGACTGTCTATAAAATTTTATAGGCAGTCTTTTATTCTAATTAACAAATAATTCAGTTAAAGAATTAATTAAAAATATCATCTATAAATTCTTCTAATTTATTAGTAGCATTTATAAGAGTATCTTCATCACAAGCATAAGATATACGTATATAATCATCTAATCCAAATGCTATACCAGGAACTACAGCTACATGATATTTATTAAGAAATTCTTCACAAAATTCTATAGAAAAACTTTTTTCCCAATTATATTTTTTAGAAACATCACTTAAATCAATAAACATGTAAAAAGCTCCAAAAGGCTGTATATATGAGACATGTTCTATATTATCAAGTCTTTCTATTAAAATATCTCTTCTTGAACGGTATACACTTACCATATGTTTTATATCATCCTCACATTCAACAAGAGCACCATATCCTATATATTGAGCTGTAAGAGAAGGATGAGACACTAAATGTCCTTGTATAGAACTCATAGCCTTTGCAACTTCTCTATTAGAAGCTGTATATCCAAGTCTAAGTCCAGTCATAGCTACAGATTTTGCAAATCCATTTATAGTAATAGTTATCTCTTTTGCTTTTTCAGATAAAGAAGCAACAGATGTAAATCCATCAACATAACAAATTCTTTCATAAATTTCATCGGCTAATATAAAAATTCCTTTTTCATAGCAAACATCGACTATTTCTTCTAATTCAGATTTAGTATAAACATTTCCTGTAGGATTAGAAGGATTCGTAAGGATTAACATTTTAGAATTATCAGAAATTGCATTCAATAACTCTTCTTTTGATAATTTAAATCCATTTTCTCTTTTTGTATCTATGAATTTAGGGATACCACCAGTAAGTTTAACCATTTCTGGATAACTAACCCAATAAGGCTTAGGAATTAAAACTTCTTCTCCAGGATTCGTTATAGCTAGTAGTGCATTTGTAATAGAGTTTTTTGCTCCACTAGAAACTACAATCTCATCTATTGAATAATCGCAATTATTTTCTTTTTTTAATTTTTTTACTATTTCTTCTCTAAGTATTTTAAGTCCAGGAACAAGATCATATTTAGTACAGTTCTCATCAAGAGATTTTTTTCCATAAGCTTTTGCTTTTTCGGGAACTGTAAAATCTGGTTCTCCTATACTTAAATTTAACACATCTATACCATTACTATTCATTTCCTTAACTTTTGAACTAATTCCTATAGTAAAAGACGGTGTCATTGTATCTAATCTTTTTGATAAATTCATTATATATCCCCCTTTATTATTTAAATTAAGTACATTATTTAATCAATTACTTTATTTTATTATGTAAATTCTAGAAATAAATCTATTTTTTTTATTTTTTTAAAATAGATTATACTTTATATAATATCTTATTTGATGATATATATCTATACTTTATATTAAATTTTTAAATTATATTTTATAAGAATGAGTATATAGAAAAGAGAAAATATATTTTATTTGAAAAAGATAGATTTTTTC
>NZ_JARIBH010000039.1 GCF_029264495.1 Peptacetobacter sp. | reverse complement strand
TAAGAAATGATAAAAAATAGTGTTTATTATTCTTGTTTATAAAAATTAAAAATAATAAAATTTTTTTGATATAGAGGTGTTGATTATGAAAGAATCTCGTTTAGAAGTAATAAACTTAAAAAAATATTATGGAAAAAATGAAAATATAGTCAAAGCAGTAGATGGAGTTAGTTTGAAAATAGAAAATGGAAAATTTACAGCAATAATAGGTACATCTGGTTCTGGGAAAAGTACGTTGCTTCATTGTATGGCAGGACTAGATAAACCTACAGACGGAACAGTTATTTTAGATGGTAAAAATATATATGATTATAATGATGAAGAATTATCAAAAATAAGACGTAAAAAATTTGGTTTTATTTTCCAATCTTTCAACCTTATACCTGTTATAAATGTGTATGACAATATAATATTGCCAATACTTTTAGATGGAAGTAAACCAGATGAAGAATATATAAATAGCATAATAAAAGCAGTTGGTCTTGAAGAACAGATAAAAAAATTCCCAAATGAATTATCTGGAGGTCAGCAACAGAGAGTGGCAATAGCTAGAGCTTTGTCAAATAAACCAGCTATAATATTTGCTGATGAACCTACAGGAAATCTTGATTCAAAAACTACACAAGATGTTATGAGGTTATTAAAAAATACTGTAAAAGAATTTAATCGGACATTACTTATGATAACACATGATCAAAGTATTGCAGAAAGTGCAGATAAAATAATAACTATAAGTGACGGAAAAATTATATAAAAATTAAAGTTCTTAAAAAATATAAAAGGAAACAGTTTATTTATAACGATGTGTACAATAATAAAAATTGTTTCCTTTTTATATTTTTGAGAAATAAATATATCATCTCTTGTAAATAATAATTATATAAATATAAATTATAGGAGATGATTTTTTGAATATAAAAGAAGTAATTTTAAATGCTAAAAGATTTGATGCATCTGATATTCATATAATTTGTAACGATTATATAACTTTAAGAGTTGATGGAGAACTAACAAGATATTCATCAAAAGTTGTAGATAGAGATATTTGCAAAGAGTTCTGTAATAATTTAATAGGAAATGATGAGCCTAAACTTAAAAAGAAATATGAAAAATATTTATATGAAGAATGTGGAGAAATTGATTTTTCTAAGGATTTCAATTTTTTAGATTTAGAAAATGAAATAGATAGTAGTAATACGAAAAATAATGAGAATATAAAAAATGATACAGATGTATTAAGAAAAGAAGATATAGGAAATTTTAATATTTGTAATGTTGAATATAATAAAGTAGAGGTTGATAGGAATAATAAAAATTTTTTTAGAATAAGGGTTAATATTTATAGGCGGAATGGAGGAGATTGTATATCAATTAGATTAATTCCAGGTCGTGTAAAAACAGCAAAGGAATTGAATATTCCAGATATTATATGTAATTCTGGCAACTTAAAAAGTGGGATAATATTGGTAACTGGTGCTACAGGAAGTGGTAAAAGTACTACACTTGCTACAATTATAGATAGAATAAATAAAACTTCAAAGAAACATATTATAACTTTAGAAGAACCGATAGAGTATTTGCATAAGAGTGATAAAAGTATAATAAGTCAAAGGGAATGCGGAAAAGATACAGTAGATTTTTTAGAAGGATTGAAATCATCTTTAAGACAAGATCCAGATATTATAATGATTGGAGAGATAAGAGATAAAAAGACTGTTGAAACTGCACTCTCTGCATCTGAAACAGGACATCTTGTATTGTCTACAGTTCATACATCTAAAGCATATGAAGCGATAGATAGGATAGTAAATCTTTTTGAATCTGAAAGGCATAAAGAGATAAGAGGACTTTTGGCTAATCAACTTAGATATGTATTTTCACAAAGACTTATAAAAGTAAATAATGGACGAAGAGCTATATTTGAAATTATGAAAAATACAAATTCAATAGCTGCTATGATAAGAGAAGGAAAAGATGAAAATATAAATGATATGATAAAAACTGGTAAGAAATATGGGATGCAGATGTTTGAGGAACAACTAGAAAGCTTGTATAGAGAAGGAGTTATTTCTGAGAAAGTATATTTAGATGAAATAAATAATAGATAAGAAAGACCAACGGATTAAATAATAATCTGTTGGTCTTTTTTCTATTCTTTTTTATTAGAATATTTTAAGTTTATATAAGCTAATATATAAGAAAATACAATACATGCAACTATTTTAAAATATGATAATGGTTCAGATGGTTTTAAAAGTGATAAATCTTTAAAAATCATAGCTATTAAAGAGCTAATTGGAAGATATATTAAAATAATAGCTTCCCAATGAATTAAAAGGACAGTATTCCAATTAATATTACTATTATTGTTATAAGGTCCGTTTTTGATTGCATTATAAGACAGAATATAGCAAAATACAAAAAGTATAAAAATCTTTAAATACGAGATAGGACTATTGATTTTTAGTATAAATGATTTATCCCCAGAAATAATAGATATAAAAATGGCTAGTGGAATGTAGGCACTCATAGACCATATAGCAATTTTAAATATACTTTCAAAATTTATTTTGTCTATATATTTTTCATTTATTTTATCAAAAAAATTTTCAAATAACATAAATTATCACTCCTTATCTTTTAAAGAGAATCTATCTTTAAATTCAATAAATACTATAACAACAAAAAATAGTATATCAAAAGTTAAATCATCTAAAGAAATAGAGGATAAATTTAATAAGTTAAAATTATTATCAAATACTACGTTTGCAGCAGCAAAGATAAGATAAAGTTGTATAAATCGAAAAATAAATTTTAAAATTAAATTAATACAATTATTATTTTTCATAAAAATCTATCCTTTCTATAAATTGATTAAAAGTTTTGCTTTAATAAATGAATATTATTATAGTGTTTTAATTTTTATTAATAATCTTTGTAAAAAATCCGATAATAAATAAAAAATCTATAAAAATATAAAAATAATCAATTTTATTAAAAAATAATGCTGATACTATATCTAAAATCAATAATAAAATTATACAAATTGAAATAATTTTTTCATTTATATGTATTGAATTTATATTAATTTTCATAAATATAAATCTAATAATATCATTAATGCAAGAAATTATAATTAAACTTAATAAAATAAAATTAAAAAATTTATTCTGGAATGTCCAAACATTTTCAATTAATAGATTAATATTATATGAAAAAATAAAACGAAGAATAATAAATAAAATTATCACAGATACTATAAAAGAATTAGTAATTTTTTTTACTTCATCAGGGGAATTTAATTTTACATCATTAGCATCTTTTAAAAATAATTTCATAAATAATCACCAATTTTCTATAAATTTAACTAAATGGGTATTTTTTTACACACTTAGCTATATCATAAGCTACAGCAAGAGATATATTTGCTTTTATACCCTTACTTGCATTTTTTTTTGCTAAAGCTTTATAAGAAAGATTTTGTATATCTTTTTTAGTTAAACTTAAAATAGTATTTTTTACTATAGAGTTTGGACTTATAACTTTAGCAACACATTTACCTTGTTTTGATTTATTCCAATAATTTTGTTCAGAAACTAAGTCATCTTTCCAACCAACATAATAAGGTGTTATTTCTGCTTTATGTTCATATACATAATCAGCTATGTAGTTTTCTAACTCATCAACATTGTTTATGACAGTTACATCAGAATTTTCATTATCTGTAGCGCTAACTTCTTCTACTAAAGAAATTTCAGATACAACTTCTTCTGCATTAACACTTGCTAGTATAGGAGCAGATTAACTAAATATTAATACTCCAGATAATAATAAAGAAAAAAGTGTTTTATTTTTTTGATATTCATAGGGCAAATCCTCCTTGGAAATTGTTTTTTATAAGTATATCATAGGTTGAAATTAAAATAACAAAAAAAGGTTTTTTGTAAATATTATGTAACCATAAAATAAATATGATAAAAAATTACTATTATTTTGTAACGAAATAGAAAATAAAATGAAATAATAATGCAGATATAATGAAATTTATATGAAAAAAGAAACAAGATAGTAAATTATATATTAAAAATATAAGTGTATATAATGATTTTGATAAATAATTATATATAGAATAGAAGTATTAAATGAAAATATATTGTAAATAATATTGATATAAATATTTATTAAATAGAAAGTAAATTGAATACAAGAAAGGAAAATTTTAAAGATGGATTTAGAAAAATTTAAAATTTTATTTTTATCATTTTTATTTTCGATAATAATTTCTGTAATTGTACAAAAAGTTGTAAAAGATTTTGTCGAGGGAGAAGATTATACTAAAATCAATATAAAAAAAATGATGATTTTCTTAATAATATCATCATTTTTATATACTATTACTATTATTAAAATTTATACAAACAATTTGGATAGAATATGTTATTTTATATTTTTTATTTTAGCGATTATTATAAGTTTAATAGATTATTATACAATGTATGTATATGATATTCTTATTTTTAGTGGTATAATATTTCAGAGTATAGTTAAAATTGTAAATGGAAATGTAGAAATTTTAGTAGATAGTGTGTTGGCAGGTTTGCTATGTGCTTTGATTTCATATTTAATAGTTAAAGTTACCAATATGATGGGGACAGGAGATATAGGTGTGTATGCTCTTTGTGCAATGACTATTGGATTTAAAAGTTCGTTATCTCTGATACCGAGCTCTTTTCTTGTTTCTACAATAATATTAATGGGTAAATTTATATTTGGAAATAGAGAAAAGAAAATTGCTTTTGCACCGTTTATAGTTATTACTACAATATTAAATATTATTGGATTAGATGTTTTTAGCATTTATTTAAAGATTGTAGAAAAAATAGTATAAAATAATTATTTAGAGCATTTCAATTTAAATTTTAAATAATAGTAGATAAAAAGGAGTATAGAATGTATATAATAGTAGGACTTGGAAATCCTGGACAGAAATACGCGAAAACTAGACATAATGCAGGATTTGAAGTAATAGACAGATTAGCAGAGGATTATAATATAAGTGTTACAAAGATAAAGCACAAAGCTTTAATAGGAGAAGGTAGAGTTGGGTCAGAAAAAGTGGTTCTTGTAAAACCTCAAACATATATGAATTTAAGTGGTGAATCTGTAATAAGTTTATATCAATTTTATTAAACTAGCCAAGAGCACTCGTGACTTTAGTTGTGAGATGAACTGGCTAGAATAGTAAGCATACAGGGAAACTTGTATGTAGACGTAGTAAAACTACGCAACTAAGAAACTGAATTGCTGGGAACTCGTAAAGCTAATTAAACTACAACATAGAGATGAAAAAAGCTCAAGTGTGAATGTTGCGAAAGCAGAAAAAAATAATTAGATGGTATAAGGTTAAATCCTAAGTACTTGAAAATCGACAATCAGCAGGTAAGCTCCGAACAGGAGAAACTTCAACGACTATTCCTCTTGAGGGAAGTACAATACAAGCGATTGGTATTGGAAGTGGTTTCGCCTAAGTGATAGAAATATCATATGGATAAGATATAGTCTGTGCTTGTATGAAAATGCAAGAAGTTCATAAGAGAACTGTATTAAGTGTAGCGACTTAATATGAACGAGACCTCCCTATAAGTCATAGGGTTCTAAAAATTTAAAACTAAAACTTTTACTAAAAATATATAATTTCGGTTAAATATATTATAATGTACCTATAGAAAGCGAGGTGATTATAATGTATTTAACGATGAAACAACAAATAAAACAATTAACTAAGGAAGATTACAAAAATTTAAAATTGTTGTCACATATAGCTAAGAATTTAGCAAATGAAGCAATCTATAATATTAGACAGTAC
>NZ_JARIBH010000030.1 GCF_029264495.1 Peptacetobacter sp. | reverse complement strand
TATTATAATTTTATATATTTATTTTACTTATAGTTAAAATAATAGAGGGTATATACAAATACACAACATTCTACAAGTGGCACGCAATATTAAATATATTATATAAACGTGCATACTACTGAATCCTGAAGTAATTTTGATATACTCTCTTTATTTCTTATAGTCCTATATGTTCTACTTCATTTTTTTTATTTCTAGTCATAAGTCTGTTTATAGCTTCTGATGGTTCTAATCCATCATGCAATACTCCATAAATAGCATTTGTTATTGGCATATCGATACCTAATTTTTTAGCTACATCATGAGCAACTTCTGTTGCTGTTATACCTTCAACAACCATTTTTATTTCTTTTAGAGTTTCTTCAAGTGAGTATCCTTTTCCAATAAGTATACCAGCTCTTCTATTTCTACTATGCATACTTGTGCAAGTAACTATTAAATCACCTATTCCAGAAAGACCTGTAAATGTGATTACTTTTGCTCCCATAGCTATCCCAAGTCTACTTATTTCTGTTATTCCTCTTGTCATTAAAGCTGCCTTTGTATTATCACCATAGCCTAAACCATCACATATTCCAGCACCAAAAGCTACTATATTTTTTAATGCTCCACCCAATTCAACACCTATAAGATCTGGATTTGTATATACTCTCAAACTAGGTGACATAAATGCATCTTGTATAATTTGTGCTGATTCTATACAGTCAGATGCTACGACAATTGTAGTTGGTAGCTCTTTTGCTACTTCTTCAGCATGAGAAGGACCAGAAAGCATAACATACTTGGAATCTGGAAGTTCCTCTTTACAAACTTCTGATAATCTTTTTCCACTGCCTTTTTCAAGACCTTTTGCTACATTAACTATAATTTGATTTGAATTTAATTTTCCTTTTAATTTTGAGCAAATTTCTCTTACAGACTGTGATGGCACTGCAATAACTATTATTTCACTATCTTTTATAGCTTCATCCATATTGTCAGTTACATTTAAATTTTCAGGAAATTTTGCTCCTGGAAGATATTCTGTATTCTCTCTATTTTTGTTAATATAATCAGCTTGTTCTTTTCGTCTAGTCCACATAAGAACTTCAAATTTATTTTTTGCTAAACTCAAAGCTAAAGCAGTACCCCAACTACCTGTTCCTAATACGCAAACTTTTTTCATAGTACCCCTCCTGAAAATATTTAATTTTTCTTTTCTCCTAATTTTCTTTCAGTTCCATTCAAAATTCTTTTAATATTCTCTCTATGTGTATATATTACAGATATAACTAAAAATATTGTTACTGGTATTCCCTCATTTTTTTTCATTAGATACATAAAAATAGGAGAACAAGCTATTCCAAGTACAGACCCTAATGATATATATTTAGTAATTAATACAATTACTATAAATACTCCCAAACAGCTAAGTGCTGCTATTGGATTGACTGCAAGCATTGCTCCTAAAGAAGTTGCTACACCTTTACCGCCTCTAAATCCTAAAAATACTGGCCAGTTGTGTCCAGCTACAACAAATACTACTGCTATGTATTTAGCAGTAATTATATCAATATTAACTAATTTAGCTATTATATAAGCTATTAAAACCGCAATCATACCTTTAAGGACATCACCTAAAAAAGTCATTACACCAGCTTTTTTACCTAATGTTCTCAATACATTAGTTGAACCTGCATTTCCAGAACCTTTTGTTCTTATATCTATCCCTGCTACTCTTTTGGCTATTATGTAAGATGTAGATATATTCCCTAGTAAATATGCTATTATAGCAATTACAATATAACCTAACATTCTTTATAATTACCCTCCTTTAACTATCTCTTTTTCTGTCTATATTCAAATCTTATTGAAGTCCCCTCGAATCCAAAGTTTTCTCTTATTCTATTTTCAAGATATCTTTGATATGAGAAGTGAGTAAGTTCTTTATCATTAATGAAAAGAGTTATTTTTGGAGGTCTTATATCAGTTTGAGCTCCATAATATATTTTTAATCTCTTTCCTTTATCAGAAGGTGGCTGATTTAACATAACTGCCTCTCCTATTACTTCATTAAGTGCTGATGTAGATACTCTTTTACTATGTTCTGAAGCTACAAAATCTACTGTTTCTAATATTTTATTCATTCTTTTATTTGTAAGTGCTGATACAAATAATATTGGTGCATATGACATAAATGGGAATTTACTTCTTATATCATCAGTATATTTTTTAACTGTTTTATTATCTTTTTCTATTATATCCCATTTATTTATTACAAATATACATGCTTTACCTTCATCGTGTGCTATCCCTGCAACTTTAGTATCCTGTTCTGTAACACCTTCATTTGCATCTATTACTATAAGAACAACGTCAGCTCTATCTACTGCACTCATAGCTCTTATAACGCTATATTTTTCAACGCTTTCATACACTTTACTTTTTCTTCTAAGTCCTGCTGTGTCTATTAATAAATAATTTTGTCCATTTTTCTCAAAGTATGTGTCAACTGCATCTCTAGTAGTTCCTGCAATCGGACTTACTATAACTCTATCTTCACCTAATATATTATTTAATATAGAACTTTTACCAGCATTTGGTTTACCTGTTATAGCTACTTTTATAGTATTTTCATCTATTTCTGTATTAAGACCTTCTGGGAAATTAGCAACTATTTCATCTAGTAAATCACCAAGTCCCATACTATTTGCACCTGATATTGCAAATGGTTCTCCTAATCCAAGTTCATAAAAATCATATATATTGTCATACTGACTCATACTATCTATTTTGTTTACAACTAATATAACTGGTTTATTTGTTCTTCTTAAAGTCTCTGCTATTTCTCTATCTGCTGCAGTTATACCTTGTTTTCCATCAACTACCATTAATATAACGTGAGCCATATCCATAGCAAGCATAGCTTGATTTCTCATCTGAGATACTATTATATCATCACTTTTAGGCTCAATTCCTCCAGTATCTATTAATGTAAAGTATTTATTTAACCACTCTACCTCTGTAAATATTCTATCTCTAGTTACTCCAGGAGTATCTTCCACTATAGATATTCTTTTTCCTGCAAATTTGTTGAATATAGTTGATTTTCCTACATTTGGTCTACCAACTACTGCGACAATCGGTCTATTCATATCTGACATATCTTCAACCATCCTTTCTTCCTAAAATTTATTTCATTATTTTAATATCTTATCTACAAAATCGTGTCCTTCATTTTCACAAGGAACGACCTCATTTCCTAAAATTTCTTCAAGTTGCTCAAGTGTTATATCATCTAAAAATATTAGTTCATCAGCCTTAAGCATACTTCTTGTTATATAAAGAGTTTCTCCTCTTTCTTTTCCTTCTGTTTGTTTTATTATATCTTGAGCTGTTATAAGACCTGAAACTGTAATAGTTTCTCCCCAAAATTCATTTTTTATTTTAAATACATTTATTTTAACCTGTGGAAATTTATCCATAACAAGTTGAGCCATACCTTTAATAAACTCATATGCAGATTTTCCTGTTGCTATAGAAACTGTTTTTTCTCTTACTTCATAATTATCCGGCAATTCATTTAAATAATTTTCAACTTCTGTACCAAGCTTTCTTATCATTCCAACACCATCTTCAAATTGAAGAAAACCTTCATAAGAATCAAAGTCTGGTATCTCTCTTTTAGCTATAATATAAAACTCATCAGACATAAATGCAAATCTTGAGCCAAATTTTTCAAGGCACTCCTTTTGTAATCTTTCAACTAAATCAATAGCTTCATTAGCTGTTTCTTTATTAAATATTTCAAGATGAGGTAGATGATCTCTATATCTTGTAACACCTACTGGAACTATTGCAACACTATTTACATTTGGATATAATGCTGATAGTTCATTTATTGTTCTTTCTAGTTCTTTACCATCATTAACTCCTGGACATAAAACTATTTGACAATTCATTGTTATACCCGCTTCTGCAAGTCTTTCCATTATACCATAAAGTCTTCCTGCAAACCTATTTGTAATCATTCTCTGTCTAAGCTCTGGGTTTGTAGTGTGTACAGAAATATTTATAGGGCTTATTCTATATCTTATTATATCTTCAATATCTTGCTCACTCATATTTGTAAGAGTGACAAAATTTCCTTGTAAGAATGATAATCTTGAATCATCATCTTTAAAATATAATGTTTCTCTCATACCTTTTGGCAATTGATCTATAAAACAAAACATACATTTATTTCTGCAACTTTTTGCACTATCTATTATAGGATTTGTAAATTCTATACCAAGTTCTTCATCATAGTCTTTTTCTATTTCATATACTACTCTTTCACCACTTTTTGTTTGTATCTCAAGTTCAATATATTCATCATCAGTTAGAAATCTGTACTGTATAATATCTTTTACGTGTTCTCCATTAACTGCAATTAAGTTATCTCCTACTTCTATTTCTAACTCTTCAGCTATACTTCCTGGATATATTCTACTTATTATATTATTCGAATTTTTTACATTAACTTCCACTTTTGATACTATCCTTTCTTAAAATTTATTATATCTCTAACTAAATTTATTAATTACAAAATATCAATTTCATTAAACCTATAAAAAGTCATTACATATCATTTTATGATAACATTTTTAAAGAAAGTATTCAACTATTTAAAAATAAAAGGACACCATTTAGTGTCCTTTTTAATAATTTTAATTTTGAGGTATACTTACAATAAATGTGCTCCCTTTTTCCATTTCACTTTCTACAGAAATATTTCCACCTAAGTTTATAACTATATGTTTTGTTATAGCAAGACCTAATCCTGTTCCGCCAATTTCTCTACTTCTAGCCTTATCAACCCTATAAAATCTTTCGAATATTCTATCTTGGTCTTCTTTTGGTATCCCAATTCCATTATCAGATACTTTTAATATAGCTTTATTATTTTCCTCATATATATCGACATTCACTTTTCCATTTTCTTGTGTATATTTTATAGCATTATCAACTAAATTTAATATAATTTGTTTTATATAGTCTTCATTAGCCTTTATAATAATCGATTTTTCTGCATTGCAATTCAATTCAATCTTTTTAGATTTTGCTGATATATTTAACATATCTTCTACCTTTTTGTAGACATCATACAAATCTACATCGTCTTTCTCTTTTTTTGTATCTGTTTCTATAAAAGATAATGTCAGAATATCTTCTATTAATCTTCTTAATCTATTCGCTTCCCCATCTATTATATCTAAAAATCTATTCCTTGTTTCTATATCTATGTTTTCATTTAATTTCAATGTTTCTGCAAATCCACTTATCGATGTAAGAGGTGTTTTTAATTCATGGCTTACATTTGCCACAAAATTTTTCCTCATATTTTCTATTTTTACTCTTTCAGATATATCTTCTAAATTTACAATTGAACCTATTATTATACTTTTATTATTCTGAAGATATACTGGATCTAATTTTATCCTACAAAATCTTCCATCTTCTAATTTTATTGAAATCTTTTCATTTTCTCTTGAGCCCATAAAAAGCATTATCTGTTTTAATATTTCTTCTTCTCTAATTGCAAAAGAAATATTTCTTCCTTCTACCATAGTATCTAAAGGACAATTTATTATTTTTTTAGCTTCATCATTTATAAGAAGTATATTTCCCTCTATATCTATTGCCAATATCCCATTTGATATACTTTTTAATATACTTTTTAATTGTAAGTTTTTATATTCTAATTCATCAAAAGTTTTATATAAACTTTTAATCATTTCATTATAATTTTTGGCGAATTCCCCCAATTCACCATTTCCTCCTAAATCCATTCTTACATGATGTTCATTATTACTTACTCTTTTTGAAACATTTATTATTTCTTTAAAATATTTTTTTAAATTTATAGCGTATCGTATTGAAACTATAGCTATTCCTATAGAAATTAGCGTTATTATCGTTTCAATATTATTTATATCCCCCATAGTCTACCTCCTATTTAAATTTAATTTATTATAATATTATTAATCTATCTTGTACCCAACACCCCTTATAGTTTCAATATATTTTTCATTTGCTCCTGCTTCTTCTAATTTTTTTCTAAGATATCTTATATGAACATCTACTGTTCTTGTTTCACCATAGTATTCATACCCCCATATTTCATCTAGTAAAAAATTCCTAGATAATACTTTACCACGATTTTTTAGAAGTAATTTTAAAAGTTCAAATTCTTTTAAAGTTAAATCTACTTTTTTATCATCTATTTTTACCTCATGTTTTATAAGGTTTAATTTTAGATTTCCTGTAGATAATTCATCATTACTATTTTCCAAATTCATTCCATATCTTCTCATAACTGAAGTTATTCTAGCTAAAAGTTCTTTTACACTAAATGGTTTAGTTATATAATCATCAGCACCTACTTCAAGTCCTTCTACTTTATCATCTTCCATATTTTTAGCTGTTAGCATTATTACAGGTGTATTTTTCAAATCTGAATCTTGTCTTATCTTTTTTAATACTTCTATTCCACTTATATTCGGTAACATCCAATCTAAAAGTATTAAATCAGGTTTTTCATCTTTTGCTTTTATAAACCCATCAAATCCGTCATATGAACATATTGCATTATATCCCGATGTTTGTAAATTAAACTTAAGCAGTTCAACTATATGTATTTCATCATCTATTATTAAAACTTTCTCATTCACTGTAAACACTCCTTTATCAAATAACTTATATTTTTATTTTTTACACTTATTTATATTATAATCCTCTTTCCTTAACTATAAGTTAATTTCAACTATTGTACCTATTCTTTTATCTGTTTTATTATCTTTTCTATAAGAATAAAACGAATCATTTTGACAAGATGTACATATTCTTAAATTATTAATATTTTCTTTTTTTATACCACATTTTTTTAGTAAATAAGTGTTAACTTCTGTTAAATCTATATAAAATTTATCTTCTTTCATTATATAAAATTTACAGTCATTATTTGTAATAATTGTGTTAAATTTATCAACTAATTCTTTTGATACTTCATAACAGCATGGACCTATTGCAGGGCCTATTATACAGTGAATATCATCAATATTTGATCCAAATTTATTTAACATAGATTTAATTGTTTTTTCTACTATTTTAGAATATGTTCCTCTCCAACCTGCATGTATATTTGCAACAACCTTTTTATTTTTATCTATTAGGACAATTGGAACACAATCTGCTGTGTATATTATAAGAGGTGTATTGGCTAAATTAGTTATCATGGCATCCCCATTTTCTACTTTACCAACATTATCATTAGTTATTATTCTGATTATATCTGAGTGTATTTGATTTGAATTTGTTATATTTTCAAAATTTAAATTATAAATTGAAGATATCTTTTTTAAATCATTTATATTTTTTGCATCAAATTCTCTAGTAGTTATTATTATCTTTGCAAATCCATTTTTTTCAAACTTTATTTTTTCTTCTAAACAATTTTTCATATATTTATTCTCCTTTTTCTGTAAGGATATTTTTCAGTTCATTTACAAAAGTATTTATATCTTTAAATTGTCTATACACTGAAGCAAATCTTATATATGCGACTTCATCTAAATCCTTAAGACCGTCCATAACCATTTCTCCTATGACGTTTGATTCAACTTCTCCTAAATACTTTCTATTTATTTTATATTCTACTTCTGATACTAGTTTTTCTATATCTTCTATAGAAACTGGTCTTTTTTCACAAGCCTTCATTATTCCTTTTTTAACTTTATTTCTTTCAAATAATTCTCTTGTTTCATCCTTTTTTATAACCATTATAGGTGTCATTTCTATATTTTCATATGTTGTAAATCTTTTTTTACATTCTTCACATTCTCTTCTTCTTCTTATTGTATTAGCGTCAGTATGTCTTGAGTCTACAACTTTTGATTCTCTAAATCCACAAAAAGGGCACTGCATATTAAATCCTCCCATTAATTTATTCTCGATTATTTATAATATCATAACATTATTTTTTATTTTGTCAACTTTTAATATTCGACAAATAAAAAAGCTGACAATAATGTCAGCTTAATTTTAATCTATTTTCTTTTTTTTCTATTTCTTATGAATATTGGTATTTCCATTTCACAATCTTCTTCTATAGCAGAAGTTTCTTCTATAGTACTTTTTATTGAAGGAGTTTCTTCTACAGTTTCTTCTTTAGTTTCAACTGTAGCTATCTCTCTATTTAATTCTTCTTTTATTATTCTAGTAGTCTCTTTTGCTACATTTTGCATCTGAGGATCAAATCCAGTTGCTATAACTGTTACAGTTACTTCATCACCTAATTCTTCTTTAACATTTGCACCAAATATTAAATCAACATCTTCATGACATGATTCATAAATTATGTTAGAAGCTTCATTAATTTCAACTAAACTTAAATCTAATCCACCAGATATATTAAGTATAACTCCTCTAGCTCCTACTATTGAAGTTTCAAGAAGTGGAGATTCTATAGCTTGTCTTACTGCTTCAATAGCTTTATTATCTCCCTTAGCACTACCTATACCTATATGTGCAAGACCTTTATCTCCCATTATTCTCTTAACATCTGCAAAGTCAAGATTTATAATACCAGGAACTTTTATTAGTTCTGATACTGACTGTATTGCTTGTCTTAAAACATCATCTGCTATAGAGAATGCTTTTAACATAGATGTATTTTTTTGAACAACCTGAAGTAATCTGTCATTCGGTATAGTTATTAATGTATCGACTTTACTTTTTAACTCCTCTATACCTGCTTCAGCTTGTTTCATTCTTTTTCTACCTTCAAATGTAAACGGTTTAGTAACAACACCTACAGTTAATTTTCCAAGATCTTTTGCTATTTCAGCTATTACTGGAGCAGCTCCTGTTCCTGTTCCACCGCCCATTCCTGCTGTTATAAATACCATTTCTGAGTCTTCTAATAATTTTATAATTTCATTTTTACTTTCTTCAGCTGCTTTTTTTCCAACTTCTGGGTCAGCTCCAGCTCCTAGTCCTTTAGTAAGTTTTTCACCTATTTGAACTTTATATTCAGCTTTTGATCTACATAAAGCTTGTTTATCAGTATTTACAGATATAAAATCTACACCATTTATTTTAGCATCGACCATTCCATCTACTGCATTACTTCCGCCACCACCGACGCCAACTACTTTTATTTTGACCCATTCTTCTAACTCTACATCAAAACCTAGCATCAACATTCCTCCTGTTCTATATCTAATGTGATAATTAAAGTTATCATATAATATTCTTCATTCTATTTTATCTATAATAAATTTATTGGAATATATTTTCCACTATATTTACATAAATAGCTATAATATCATTTTACTTCTAAATAGCACTATATTGCAAGGTAATTTTGTTAATTGTATAATAAAATTACCTTTTTTTATCAAATGATATTTATATATATTTATTTTTCAATTACAGATTCTATTTCATCATATATTAAATTTATTGCTTCTGGTCTACCTGCTTTTTTACTTGCTGCTGACATATCAGATAGTATTTTTTCATCTTTTAATATTTTAAATAATACTTTATCTAATTTTTCTGGAGTAAGATCCTTTTCCAAAATTGCTACTCCTGCACCTTTAGATTCTATACTTTTTGCATTATATTCTTGATGATTTTCCGCTGTATATGCTTTTGGTATTATTATAGAAGGCTTTCCTAATGCTGTTATTTCAGCTAAAGAAATAGCTCCTGCACTTCCTATTACTATATCACTTGCTGCAAGACCATTTGCCATATCCTCTAAATAAGGAATTACTCTTTGATCTTTATTTAATTTTATATCTTTTATATTCTCCATAAATTCATCATAAAATCTTTTACCAGTGGCAAATATAAATGCTATGTCTTCATCAACCATGTGTTTAATTGCTTTTTCCATAGCTTTATTTATTGTTTTTGACCCTCCACTACCACCATAGCAAAGAACTAATTTTTTATTTTCGTCAATTCCAAGTTTTTTTCTAGCTTCACATTTATCAGCATCAAGTATTTCTTGTCTAACAGGATTTCCTGTAAATACTAATTTAGACTGACTAGCTTCTGGAAATCTTGCGTGTGAATCTTCAAAACTAGTTAATACTTTTGTAACAGTTTTTGACAATATTTTATTTGTTACACCTGGGAATGAATTTTGTTCATGTACTATACAAGGTATTTTTCTTGTAGATGCATTAAAAAGAACCGGTCCACTTACATACCCACCAGTACCTATTACTACATCTGGTTTAAATTTTTTAACTATTTTTTTTGTTTGTCCAAGTCCTTTTAACAATTTAAAAACTCTTTTTACATTTTCAAAATCTATTTTTCTTTTAAATCCTTGTACTGTAACTGTTTCTAACTTGTATCCATATTTAGGTACAATTTCAGATTCGATACCATTTTTTGTACCTACAAAAAGTATTTCGGCATCTGGATTTTCACTTTTAATTTTATTAGCTATTGCTATTGCTGGATACACATGACCTCCAGTACCTCCGCCTGATAATATTACTCTCATTTTTTTATCTCCTATTTTTATTTTCGTCCTTTATAAATACAATTAAATGAATAATTGGATATTTTCATAGTTTAAAATAATAGATAGAAATATTTTGTTCTATAAATATATTAATTATAATTATATAATTTCTACTTATAATATTATATCAGATAAAAAAATTTTTTAAACTCCTCTTTTAACATATTTCTATATATTATTTTAAATTATTTGAATAATTTTATTAAATAAAAAATAAGGTCATGTTATAGAGACACTATATCATGACCTAAAAATATATCCTCTTTATAGATTATTTACATTATCTTTAAAGTCTTTTCCTCTCTCTTCAAAGTTGTTATACATTCCCCAACTAGCACAAGCTGGAGAAAGAAGAACTACATCTCCTTCTTTAGCTAATTTACTACAAGTTAAAACAGCTTCTTTCATATTTTCAACTTTGTGTATATCTAATATTCCATGATTTTTAGCTGTTTTTTCTATTTTATCTGATGTTTCTCCCATAAGGACTATTGTTTTTACATTTTTCTTTGCAATTTCTAAAAGTTCATTATAGTCACTGCCTTTATCATATCCACCAGCTATAAGTATTATAGGATTTTCATATGCTTGAACTGCTTTTATTGTAGAATCAGGATTTGTTCCTTTAGAATCATTTACATATTTTATTCCATTTATTTCTTTTACAAATTCAAGTCTATGTTCAACAGCTTTAAAAGTTTTTAATACTTCTTTTATTACAGATATATCTATTCCAGAGACATAAGACATAGCTATAGCAGCCATGCAATTTTCTAAATTATGTCCTCCTGGTAAAGAAAGTTCTTCTACTTTCATTAAATTAATTTTTTTATCAATATTTATAATTATATTTCCTTCTTCAAGGTAAACACCTTTTTTTAACATTTCTTTTCTTGAGAAAAATACTACATTTGCATTACATTTTTCTGCTAAGTTTCTAGTTATCTCATCATCATAATTTAAAACACAAAAATCAGTTTTGTCTTGATTCATAAATACTCTAGATTTTGCATCTATATAATTTTCCATAGTATGATGTCTATTCATATGGTCTTCTGTTATATTAAGAACTGCACTTACATTAGGTTTAAAATCAACTATACTTTCAAGCTGAAAACTACTTAGTTCAGTTATAAAACAAGCTTTTTCATTTGCACATTGAACTGCATCAATTACAGGATTACCTATATTACCTACAATATAAGTTTCCTTATTTGCTTTTTTAAATATTTCTCCTGTTAAACTTGTAGTTGTTGTCTTTCCATTTGTACCTGTTATACCAACAAAGTAAGGTTTTTTAGAAAGACGATATGCTAATTCAACTTCGCCTATTAATTCTTTATTATTATTTATTATTTTTTTTATAAATGGAAGGTCTAAAGGAACGCCTGGAGAAACAACTACCATATCGATATCACTTATATCTTCTGGATGATGTCCTAAAATATATTTTATTCCATCAATATCTTTTATTTCAGAGATTATTTCCTCAAGTTTATCCTCTGTTTTTATATCATTTACTGTTATATCTGCTCCGTATTTTGCAAGACATTTTATTGTAGATATCCCCGTCTTTGCAAGACCTACAAGTAGAACTTTCTTTCCTTTTAATTCCATTTTCTCATCCTCCAATTTTTAAAATCCTGCTACTACTCCTATCCAAGCTAGTACAATAGATACTATCCAGAATATGAAAACAACTTTCGTTTCTGGCCATCCACATTGTTCATAATGATGATGAAGAGGTGCCATTTTAAATATTCTTTTTCCTGTTTTTCTATAATATGTAACCTGAATTATAACTGACAATGCTTCTGCAAAATATATTCCACCTACTATAGGTATTAAAAGTACTGAATTTGTTAAAACCGCAAATGAAACAAATGCTCCACCTAATGCCATAGAACCTGTATCACCCATAAATACTTTTGCAGGATTTACATTAAATACTAAAAATCCTATACATGCACCAACTGTTGCTGCTGCAAACATAGATACTTCTGGATTTTTTGCTACAAACATTGCAAATATAACAAAGAATGTAGATGTTATAGCTGTTATTCCAGATGCTAAACCATCAAGTCCATCAGTTAAATTTACTGCATTTACTGTTCCTATTATTATAAACATCATTATTGGAACATATAAAATACCTAAATCTATATATCCTTTTGTAAATGGTATCATTATTTTTGATCCCATTGGTGATGCAGTATATTGATAATATGAAACATATAATGCTATAGCAAATTGGAAAGCTATTTTTTGCCAAGCTCTTAATCCTAATGATCTTTTCATTTTTATTTTTATAAAGTCATCAAGAAATCCTACTAAACCAAACCCTAACATACATATAAGTCCTACTAACACTTGAGAATCTAAACCGTGATTTCTCAATAGTACAGTAATCGTTATACCTATTATAAACATAATTCCACCCATTGTCGGTGTACCATTTTTTGCAAGGTGTGTCTGTGGTCCATCATCTCTTACAGTTTGCCCAAATTTTAATCTGTGTAATATAGGTAAAAATATTGGCCCTATTATTACAACTATTACAAATGATATTAACATTGTAATAGCTACTTGTTTAATATCCATAATTTAGATTTCCTCCTATTATCTCTTAAATATTACTTTATCTATTATATACTTTATATTTTTCTTGTAAATAGAAAATAAGTTCTATTCTATTAATTATTTTTAGATTTTTCTTCTAAATGCTCTACAAATTTTTCAAATTTCATACCTCTTGATGCTTTAAATAATATAATATCCTTATCTTTTATTAATTTATCTAGGTATGATTTTGCTTCTTCTAATGTTTCAAAATGCATTGATTTTTCTTTATTAAATCCATTTTCTTCAGCTTCTTTATTTATAAAGTTAGAATTTTCTCCTACAGTTATTATAAAATCTGTATTTTTTATACATGCTTTTCCTACTCTTCTATGACCATATTCTGATAATTTTCCCATTTCTAGCATATCACCAAGAACAGCTATTTTTCTTTCTTTATATCTTCCTAATATACTTAAAGAAGCTTCCATTGAATCTGGGCTTGCATTATATACATCATTTATAACAATATTTTCTCCTATTTTTCTTATATCCTGTCTCATTCCTGTGGCTTCAAAATTAGAAAGCCCTATTTTTATATTTTCTATAGATATCCCTAATTCTATACCAACTGCTATTGCTGCCATAGCATTATATATATTATGTTTACCTACTGTAGGTATTGTAATTTCATGAATAGCTCCATTTATGAAACATTTAAATTCTATATTATCTTCTGTCATATTGTAATCTTTACAATATATATCATTATTTTCATTAAATCCAAATGTAACTAATTTATAATCTTTATTTTCATCTTTTAATGTGGATAAAAATTTGTCATCTCCATTCACAATTAGGGTATTTTTTTTATCAAAGTATGTAGCAATTTCCATTTTAGCCTTAAATATTCCTTCTTGTGAACCTAGATTTTCTACATGAGAAAGACCTATATTTGATATAACAGCTATTTTCGGTTTAACCATATTAGCAAGATATTCTATTTCGCCAAATCCAGACATGCCCATTTCTATAACTGCACACTCATAATCACTATTTAAATTAAATAAAGTCAAAGGTACTCCAAAATGATTATTGAAATTTTTTTCATTCTTTAATGTTATTTTTTCTGATGAAAGTGCTGCATATACCATATCTCTAGTAGTTGTTTTTCCTACACTTCCAGTTATACCAACAAATGGTATATTAAATTTATTTTTATAATAACTAGCAATATCACCAAGAGTTTTTGAAGTATCTTTCACTTCAATTATATTCATATCTGATTTTGTATCAATGTTTCTTCCTTCATTTACAATAAATACTCTACATCCTAAATTATATGCAGATTCAATATATTTATGTGCATCATTATTTTCTCCAACAATAGCTACAAATGCTGTATTTTCTTTTGCAAGTCTACTATCTATAACGATATTTTTTACAAAAACATTATTATCTCCATTTTTTAATTTACCATTAGATGATTCGACAATCTCTTTTACTGTCAGCATCTCCATCTTATTTCCCCCTAACTCAACTTTTTAATATAATCTTTTATTTATATATTTTTAATATAATCAAAATTTTTTCTATCAATAAAGGCAATGTATAGATAACCACACATTGCCTTATAATTTTTAGCATTTATTATTATATACCATATTCACTTATTTTTGAAGTGTTTTATAACTAGCTGTAATTAATCTGTTACATATTTTTCTTTTCAATTTCAATATATTTATAAAAATATATAATTATTTCTTTTCCGCAACTCTTAATTTTGCACTTCTTGATCTTGGATTTTCTTCTATTTCTTCTTTGCTAGGTAATATAGGTTTTCTTGTTATTACCTTCACTTCAGAAACTTTGTCACATTGACAGAAAGGTATTTCTGGAGGACAAATACAATCAAGAGAAAGATATTTAAATTCATTTTTAACAATTCTATCTTCTAATGAGTGAAATGTTATTATACATATTCTACCTCCAGTATTCATTATAGAGCAGGCATCTTTTATCATTTTTGTTATTACGCCTAATTCATTATTTACTTCTATTCTTATTGCTTGAAAAGTTCTTTTTGCTGGATGAGGTCCATCTATTCTAGCTTTTTTAGGAATTGCTTTTTTTATTATATCCACTAACTCACCTGTTGTTTTTATAGGATTTTCTTCTCTAGCTTCAACTATAAATTTAGCTATTCTTTTTGCCCAATTATCCTCTCCATATTTTTTTATTATTTCTGCAAGTTCATCTTCTGTATATTCATTTACAACATTATATGCAGAAAAATCTTTTCTTATATCCATTCTCATATCAAGAGGTGCATCTTGCATATAAGAAAAACCTCTATCTGCTTCATCTAACTGATGAGAGGAAACTCCTAAATCAGCAAGAACTCCATCTATTTTATAGACCCCTATTTTTTCTAATTCTTCTTTTATATTTTCAAAATTACTATGTACAAACTTCACTCTGTCACTATATTCTGCTAATCTTTCTTTTGCCGTTGCTATAGCATTTTTATCTTGGTCGAATCCTATAAACAAACCATCCTTTGAAAGTTTTTTTACTATCTCTTTTGAATGTCCTGCACCTCCCATAGTACAATCTACATAAACTCCATCCGGTTTTATATTGAGATTATCTATACATTCATTAAGAAGTACTGATACATGATTAAATTCCATACTTACCTCCTTTTAAATTAATTTATTTTTATTTCTTTTTTTTAAATATAAATGTGCGAATATACCAATTATAATACCAACCAAACTTATAATTTGTGCCATTCTTAAAGGTCCTATCATTAAACTATCTGTTCTAAGTCCTTCAATAAAGAATCTACCTATAGAATATAAAATTATATAAGATATTATAACTTCTCCTTCATATGTTTTTTTCTTTCTCATATAAAGTATTATAAATAAAAATATCATAAAATCCCAAATAGATTCATATAAAAATGTTGGATGTACTTTAATACCATCCACCATTATTCCCCAAGGAAGAGTTGTTGGTCCACCATGTGCCTCTTTATTTATAAAATTCCCCCATCTTCCTATTGCTTGTGCTAGAGGCATACCTATAATAACTGCATCTGCTGTTTTTAGGAAATTCATTTTTTTTGCTTTTGTATATATATATCCTGTAAGTATACCACCTATGAGACCACCATGTATTGCAAGTCCTCCACCTCTAATATTAAATATTTCTCTTAAATTTTGAGAGTAATAATCCCAACTGAACACTACATAGTATAATCTCGCACATATAATAGCTATTGGAATAGCAATTATAGCAATATTTAAAACATCATCTTCTGATATTCCAACTCTTTTAGCTTCTTTTAATGCTAAATATATTCCAAAAAGCATTCCTAGTGCTATTAATATTCCATACCACATTACATCTATTCCCAAAATATTAAATGCTACTCTATCCATTTTTCCCCCCTATTTACATAGATTCTATCGGCTCTATTATAGAAATCACACAATTTTCTTCTTTAAAGTGTTTATTTAATCTCTCTTCAACATCTTCAAATTTAACATCTTTTAAAACTTCTAAATAATCTAAAATATTGATATCTTTAAATGCATAAGATACAAAATTATTCGCTATAAACTCCATTGAATCCATATATTTTATAAATTCACCAATTTTTTTCTTTTTTGCTCTTTCAAAACTTTCTTTAGATAAGCCTTCTTTTTTATATTTTTCAATATATTCACTTATAATATCTTTTACTTTATACGGATCTTTGCCCTCACCAGATATAAGAGTAAATGCATATTCAACTTCTGAATAAAATCCTCCATAAAAACTATCATTTACAAGCCCATTCATATAAAGATAGTCATTTAATTCACTTCCTGTTTTAAAAATCATATCACAAAGTATATCACTAACAACTTCTTTTCTTAAAAGTTCTTTACCTCTTAAATTTATATCTTCATCTTTATATCCTATATTAAACATAGGCATTGAAACTTGATACTTTTCTACTATCTCTTTACACGCTATCTCTTTTGGTTCTTTTTCTGAAAATCTAGTTATTTTACCTTCTATTTTTTCTATTTCAGTGTGGTTAGCTTTTTTTACTGTTTCAAAAACTTCTTTTTGATCCAAATCCCCTATAATAAATAAAATCATATTCGATGGATTATAGAAAGTATTGTAGCATTTATAAAGTTCTTCTGGTGTTATTTTATATATGCTTTCTACATCTCCTGCTATATCTATTTTGACATTATGTTTTTGATACATTGCTTTTAAGGCATTAAAGTATACTTGCCAATTAGCATCATCATCATACATTTTTATCTCTTGAGCTATTATTCCCTTTTCTTTTTCTACATTTTCATCTGTATAATATGGCGTTTGTACATAATCTATAAGATGTGTTAAACATTCATTAAAATTTTCTGTTGCTGAAAATAGATATGCTGTCATATTGAAATTTGTAAATGCATTTGCATTTGCTCCATATTTAGAAAATAAATCGAATGCATTTTTTCCATCTGGTTGTTCAAACATTTTATGTTCTAAAAAATGTGCAATCCCTTCATTTACTTTTATCCTTTCATTTTCTCCTTTTGGAATAAATTCTAAATCATTAGAACCAAAATCTGTAGCTAATACAGCATATTTTTTTATAAATCCTTTTTTAGGCATAAAATATACTTTTAATCCATTTTCCAATGTTTCAAAATATAATTCTTCTTTTATAATATTATTTACTATTTTTTCCATTTTTTTCTCCTTATTTTTCATTTGTAAGGAAGTACACTGTATCTTCCTGTATATCTCTCATAGCTTCTACTATATCTTCAATAGTAACATTTTCAACATATTCTATTATTTCTTCTATTTTATAATCTGTATTTCCTAATTCTTGAGAAAATACAAATTCAGACATTCCACCTATTCCATCACAAGAAGATTTAAACCCATTTATAAGAGATTTTTTAGTATTTAATAATTCCTCTTCTGTTATATCTCCATTCATAACTGATTTTAAATTTTCATTTATAAGTTTTTCTGTCTTATCTCTATTTTCTATTTCTATTCCTGAAGAAATTAACATTATAGATTTATATTTATCTACAGTTGCAAATATATAATAACATAAGCTTTCTTTTTCCCTTACATTATTAAACAATTTAGAGTGTGCTCCTCCACCTAAAACACTACATCCTGTAACTAATGCATAGTATTTTTTTGCATCTTTATAATCCACATTTGCTCTGTAACCCATAACTAATTTTCCTTGTGTAATATCCATAGATTCATCCACTTTTTTTACACTACTTACATTTTTAGAAAAATCTTCTCTTGTTAATTCTTGTATTTGCCCACGTTCTATAGAAAAATGATTTTTTATAATATTTTCTATTTCTTCACAATCAAAATCACCTTCAACTATTATATCAATTCTAGAATCTCTTATTATCTTTTTATAATGCTCATATAAATCTTCTGTAGTTATTGATTCTATTTCATCTATATTCCCAGATGAAGGAATACTATATTTTTCGTCTTCACACATTATTTCGATACATCTTTTGTGTGCGTATGATTTTTTATCATTTATTATAGATAACACTTTATTTTTTAAATTTTCTTTTTCTATATCCAAATATTCTTTTTTGAATCCACCATCTACTATAAGAGGTTTTGTTATTATATTATTCATTAATTCTATAATATCTGCAAATATTTTTTCATCTATATATTTATCATTAGTATTTAATATTTTAAAAGATATTATTTGTTTTTCTCCTCTTTTTGATGTATCTCCCATTATAGATGCCCCATAAAGATCATCCAATCTATCAGAAAGTTCTCTCATAGAAGGGTATCTTTCACACCCACTTAAAAGAACTTGAGGTAATAACGAATTTTTTGCTGCCTCTTCTTTTTCCAGCATTCTCTGTATATTTATACTAATCAGATTTGATTTAAATTTTTCAGTTTTTATAAGAGTAAGCCCCATACCCTTAGCTATTTCTTTTTTTATTATAGATTCCATTCTATTCCTCCTATTTTGAATTTTTCTATTACATTTAATTATAACCTTTTTAACGATAAAGATATACATAAAATATTCGCATTTGTACAAAATATATTTTACAGAAATACTTATTCTGTTGTATAATGAATCTATATGTCAATAGATAAATTATATAAGTTTGCATAAATTTTATAAATTTATTAAAAATAAAAAGAGAGAGGACGATTAAATTATGAAATTAGGTATAGTTGGTTTACCAAATGTTGGTAAAAGTACTCTATTTAATGCTATAACTCAAGCTGGAGCTGAGTCAGCAAATTATCCATTCTGTACAATAGACCCTAATATAGGTGTTGTTTCTGTACCAGATGTAAGATTAAATAAACTTAAAGAACTTTATAATTCTAAAAAAATAGTTCAAACTGCTATAGAGTTTTGCGATATAGCTGGTCTTGTTAAAGGTGCTTCTAAAGGTGAAGGACTTGGTAATAAATTCTTATCTAATATAAGAGAAGTTGATGCCATAGTTCATGTTGTTAGATGCTTTGAAGATCCTAATGTTGTTCATGTTGATGGTTCTGTAGATCCTTTAAGAGATATTGAAACTATAAACTTAGAACTTATATTCTCTGATATAGAAGTTCTTGAAAGAAGATTAGTTAAAACTAGAAAAGCTCTTAAAGCTGATAAAACTCTTCAAGGAGAAATTGATATACTTGAGAGTTTAATGGCTACTCTTGAAGATAATAAGTGCATAAGAACAATGGAATTTGATGATGATACAGAAGCTTTTGTAAAATCTTTAAATCTTTTAACTTCTAAACCTGTCATATATGTTTCTAATGTATGTGAAGATGATTTAGCAGACGATGGTGCTAATAATCCTATGGTTGCAAAAGTTAGAGAATTTGCTGATACAGAAGGTTCTGACACTGTTGTTGTATGTGCTCAAATAGAAGCTGAAATATCTGAACTTGAAACAGACGAAGAAAAAATGGAATTCCTTCAAACTTTAGGTCTTGAACAATCTGGTCTTGATAAACTTATAAGAGCTTCTTATCATCTTTTAGGATTAATCTCTTTCCTTACTGCTGGTGAAATGGAAGTTAGAGCTTGGACTATAAAAAATGGAACAAAAGCTCCACAAGCTGGTGGAAAAATACACTCTGATATAGAAAGAGGATTTATAAAAGCTGAAACTATAGCTTATGAAGACCTTATACAGTATGGAAATATGACTGCAGCTAAAGAAAAAGGTGCTGTTAGACTTGAAGGTAAAGAATATATAGTAAAAGATGGAGATGTTATATTATTTAAATTCAATGTTTAAAATAAATAAAAAAATAAAACCAAGTTTACTTGGTTTTATTTTTTTATCTTAATACTATTAATTAATATATCAAATTTATTTTTTTCTTTTAAATTGTATTGCATTTTGACTGCATTTTTTCATACAATCTCCACACTGTATGCATTCCATATCTCCAACATTTTTTACATCTAATTTACAAGTTATTGTACATGCATTACAACCATTGCATTTTTTACTATCTATTTCAAATCCAAATACTGATATTCTATTAAATAAAGCATAAAAAGCTCCTAATGGACAAATAAATCTACAAAATATCCTGAATATAAATACAGATGATACTAATATACTCATCATCAAAACAATTTTCCAATTAAATAAAAATCCTATCAGAGCTTTAAGACTATCATTTTTTGAAACTAAAATTATACCTGCTTCTGCTGTACCGGCTGGACATATATATTTACAAAAACCAGGTGCAGCCATAAAAATAGGTATTAAAATTACAAATACAATTAATACAATATATTTTATTGATGATAATTTTTTACTCCAATTTCCTTTTTTTATTTTTTTAGAAGGAATTTTATAAAGTAATTCTTGTATTAATCCAAAAGGACATAAAAAACCACAAATTACTCTCCCAAGTAAAATCCCAAACAATAACATTAATCCTATTATATAGTAAGGAAATTTATATCTTGCAGATACTAAAGCTGTTTGTAAACTTCCAATTGGACAGGAAGCTATTGCTCCAGGACAAGAGTAGCAATTAAGCCCAGGTACACACACACTTTTTATTTCTCCTTTATATATATTGCCTTTTGCAAATCCTGATATATTACAATTATACAAAATAGCACACAAAAGCTGTATCAATTTTCTTTTTTTATCTTTTATCCAATTTTTCATTATCCTATACCTATACATTCATAACAAATTCTTGTGGCTTTATTAACTATATCTCTAATATCTCCATTATGTATTCCAATAATTATAAATAAAATTGCCACTAAAATTATTGTCTTTCTTAAAATTATTTTTAATTTCATCTATTTATTTAAAATCTCCTCTATCTTCTCAGAAATCAACATATATTGAGCTTCTGCTCCACTAGATCCAGTATATACTTCATATACTTTTCCATCTTTATCAATTATTAATGTATATGGAATACCGTCAGTTGGATATTTTCTAGATATATCTAAGTTTTCATCATATGCTATAGGTAATGTATATTTATTTGCTTTTAGAAATTTTCCTATTAAATCTTTGCTATCACCACTATTTATAGCCATAACTTCTATTTTATCACCATAATCTTTTTGTAATTTCTCCATAGCTGGCAATTCTTCTACGCAAGGTCCACACCAAGTTGCCCAAAAATTTAAAATTGTTATTTTCTTACCTTTATTGTTTGCTAATTCAAATGTTTTTCCATTATTTAATTCTGCTGTAAAATTAGGTGCTTCATCACCTTTTTGTAAAATTTTCACTTCAGAAGTGTTTTGTCCACATCCTACAAGCAAAATACTGCTAATAATTGTTACTACAAATACAATAAATAAATTTTTCTTTTTCATACACACCATCCTTTCAAAATAAAAAAGTACCTTTTATGATATATTACCATAAAAGATACTTTTTATAAATAAATCAATTCTCTATTTCATAATTATTTCTCTTTGAACATTATACTATTTATTCTATCAACTATAACTGCTATTGCATTATCACCTGATACATTACAAGCAGTTCCAAAACTATCTTGAGTTAAATAAAGTGCTATCATTAGTGATGCAAGCCCTCCTTCAGAAGGTATTCCTACCATAGGAAGAAATGGTAAAGCTGACATTATAGCTCCTCCAGGTGCTCCTGGTGCAGCTACCATAGCAACTCCTAACATTGCTATGTAAGGGAATAATACATTTATCCCGTGTGGCATATTATTCATCATTAATACTGCTGTTGTAAAGCAAGTTATAGAAATCATAGAGCCTGATAAATGTATTGTTGCACATAATGGAACTACAAATTCTCTTATTTGTTTTGAAACTCCATTTTTTTCAGCACATTCTACATTTACTGGTATAGTTGCTGCTGAAGATTGTGTTCCTATTGCTGTTAGATATCCTGGTATTTGATTTTTTAACATTGTAAATGGATTTTTCTTTCCTATACTACCTGCAACTCCAAATTGTACTAGTAAGTATATTAAATGTAATGGAATTACTGTTACAAATACTTTCCAGAAAACACTCAATATATTCCAAACTTGTCCAGCATAAGCTATATTAGAAAATGTTCCTGCTATGTATATTGGTAATAATGGAATTATTATTGTTGAAAGAGTTGCCTTTACTATCTCTTGAAATTCATTAAAGAATTTATAAAGTACCTCTCCCTTTCCTTTATTTCTTAATGCTGATATTCCAAGTCCCATCATAAATGCAAATACGATTGCTGCTGTCACATCTACCATAGGCTCTAAAGGTATTGAAAATATTGGAGATAATTGTCCTGCACTTGGATCTCCTATTTTATCTATTACTGAAGATGTTATAAATCTTGGAAATAATGTTGATGCTATTATAAATGCTATTGAACCTGCTACTAAAGTTGAACCATATGCTATTGCTGTTGTTATTCCAAGTAATTTCCCAGCTCCAGTTGCTAAATCAGCTATTCCTGCTGTTACAAATCCTATAATTATAAAAGGTATCACAAATGA
Source organism: Peptacetobacter sp. (assembly GCF_029264495.1). Classification (GTDB taxonomy): domain Bacteria; phylum Bacillota; class Clostridia; order Peptostreptococcales; family Peptostreptococcaceae; genus Peptacetobacter. The sequence continues at coordinate 55,673 of NZ_JARIBH010000030.1, read as the reverse complement.
TAAAAATGCAGAAAATACATTGCTAATTGTTACTAAAATTTCAACAAATTTTGATGGGAAATATGTTCCTATTATAATACCTACTACAATCCCTATAATTAATTTCGGGACTAAACCAATTTTTTTGACTTTCTTTTCTTTTTTCATATCTCTTCCTCCTTTTAAATTACTTAATTTTAAATATTTTCTATAATAAAAAAGAGCTTATTTTGTTTTATTTTAAAAACAAAGTAGCTCTTTTATATTTCTATAAAGATTTATTTATAATCTATTTACTATAAATTTTCTAGTATTTTGCATTTATAATAATTTTATACCAACTTTTTCACATTCTTTAATCATATCTTCAGGCCAAATTCCAACTTGTACCTCTCCAATATGTGCTTTTTCTAAGTAGTACATACATATTCTAGATTGTCCGATACCTCCACCTATAGTATAAGGCAATTCACCATTTAAAAGCATTCTATGATAGTCTAATTCTCTTCTATCATCACATCCAGCTAAAGTTAACTGTCTATCTAAACTTTCTTCATCAACTCTTATTCCCATAGATGATAATTCTATAGCTTCATCTAAAATAGGATTATAGAAAAGTATATCTCCATTTAAATCCCAATCGTCATAATCAGGACTTCTACCATCATGCTTTTCTCCATTTGAAAGTATCTTTCCAATCTGCATTATAAATACAGCACCATATTCCTTTACCGCTTTATTTTCTCTTTCTTTAGCCGAAAATTCAGGATATTTATCCAATAATTCCTGAGATGTAAAAAATGTTATTTTTTCGGGAAGAATTTCTGAAATATGTGGATAAAGAGAACATACAAATACCTCTGTATCTTTAAATACTCTATAAAGTTTTTCTACTATATCTTTAAGTGTTTCTATATTTCTTTCTTCTTTATTTATAACTAATTCCCAGTCCCACTGGTCTACATATAAGGAGTGTAAATTATCTAATTCTTCATCTTTTCTTATTGCATTCATATCAGTATATAATCCAGAACCTGACGTGAAGCCATATCTTTTTAATGCCATTCTTTTCCATTTTGCAAGAGATTGTACTATCTCTGCATTTTTATCTAAAAATGGCACATTAAAATTAACAGCTTTTTCTACACCATTTAGGTTATCATTCATACCGGTTTCTGGTAAAACAAAAAGTGGTGAGGAAACTCTGCTTAAATTAAGTTCTCTACTAAGTCTTAATTCAAAGTAATCTTTTAATTTTTTTATTGCTATTTGGGTTTCCATTATATCTAATTTATCTTTATAATCTTTTGGTAATTTTAATGCCATAACTTATACTCCTCTAAACTTTCTTTTTGAATTTTTCGATTTTTAATATAATAAACTTTAATTTTTCATTTGTCAAGAAATCATTTAATTTTCTGATTTTTTAATCATTCTTTTGTTATATCTTTTTGTTATTAATTAAAGTAAAACTGCTTTTTCTCATTTATTTTGATATATATATTTGAAAATCATTTTTCATTTTTCATTTTTTATTTCTTTATTTTTTTTGATAAAAAAAAGGACTTTTACATTAATATAAAAGTCCTTTTTATTACAATATTTATTCTATTTTAATATATAAGTTGATCTATTGTTACAACCTTTACAGATGGATATTTTTTATTTATACTTTCAAAAGAAGCTGTAATTCCTTCTTTTTCATCTATATTTTTTTCTAAAAATACCGGTTTGTATGCTTTTTTTATATCCATATCATTTTCAACTATAGCTATAGCTGTATCAACAGCTGCATATACAGTAAATCTTTTATTTGGCATTGTAATTCCGCCTAATCTACCTCTCATTTCATACTTTGAACTTCTATCACTTATACTTCTAGAATAACTTTTATAATCTCCTAAATATACTGTATTTCTTATTACTCTAAATAAATCTTTTAAATCTTCAGTCATACAGATATCACTAGATTCAGCTACTATAAGTTTACTTTTTATTGCTCTTTTTAAAATAACATCATCTATAATATTATTTGTTCCAAATAAATTTATTTCTTTTCCATATTTATATATTTGATTATTTATATTTTCACTTATAAATTTTTTAACTTCATATTCATCTTTTTTAGTATTAATATCTTTAACTTTAATTTTTTCTAATTTAATATCTTGAACCTTACATTCACTCTCTATCTCAGATATTTTTTTTCTAAAATTAGGTTTATCTTTTAAATCTTTTTCTGAATAGTATATTATAAATGATTCTGCACCCATTTCTTTTGCAAGTTCTACAGTATTTTTCCCATTTAAATTTGTATTAGAAATATAACTAAGATCTAGATTTTTTGCTAATTCTTTTTCTGTAGCATTTAAATCTGCTCCTATAACAACCATATCTTTTCTAGATTTTTTAATTTTTTTTGTATAATCAACTATTCCTTTTTTATCCGATGCAAATACAACTCCATTTAAATCTTTATTGTTTATTATTTTTTTGATAAATTTTTCTGACTCTTTTGTATTATTTACAAATTCATTAGGCATTATCATGTGTATAATTTCATCATTCACTATATTGCTTTTATTATTTTGTTTGTATATATTCTTAATATAATTTGCAGACATATAATTATTATAATCTTCATTTTTATTTTCAGTTACAATAGCTATTTTTGTACTTTTATCTTCTTTTGTTTCACATCCAACCAAAGATAACGATACTATTGATAACAATAAAATAAGCGAAACTACTTTCTTCACCATTCTACACCCCCTAATATAGTATAGGATACATTTCAACTACTTTAAAGAAATTCTTATCATATCTTACCTTTTTATATTCAGCTAATATTCCTGTTTTTTCTTTTATATTTTTTTGCATTTCTCCAAAAACAATAGCTTCATCTGTTTTTTCACTAAATAGTCTTGTCATAGTATCTACTGCTACTTCAACACAAAAAGTTTTTTCAGGAATCTCTGTTCCTGCCAATCTAGCTTCCATATTTAATGATTTTAACTTTTTAGAAATTTCATCATTTATTTTTTTGTAATCATCACTTTCACTTGATTTTATATTTATATCCAATATATCACTATAAAGTTTTGTGCTATCTATAGAATGTATGTTAGGTACCATTAATCTATTTTCTAAAGCCGCCTCAATACACCCTCTATCCATAATATCTCTACTTCCATATAAACTTACATCTTCGCCATAAGTTTTTTTCTTTTCAATTGCATCTTTTTTTATAAATTCTAAAGCAGTTTTATAATCATCTTCATTCTTCATATTAGGTATTTTTACTTCTATATATTTTAAATTATTTCTATTACATTCACTTTGCATATCTTTATTTTTATTCTGTAATTCTATATCATTTTCAGAAAAACTATCTAAATAATTTACAAAAACTTTAGAGCCCATAATTTTTGCCATTCTTATAGCATTAATATTATTATCTGTGTCTGTTGGATTAAAACCCATTGTTACAAATTCATCTGTTTCTACTTCATTTCTCTTTTCTTTATTCTGCATTTCCTCTATTCCAGCTGCAACAGTCATAATAGAATCATTCTTTTTATTTATTTTTGAAAAAACTGGTAATAAACCATCTTTATCAGAACATATAATTATACTTTTAACTTTATCATTATCAGCAAATGATGCTATTTCTTCAATAGTTTTCTCTATATTTTTATCATAATTTTTAGGTAAAATAACTTCTTTTACTTTAGAGTTTCCTTCCAAGAAGTTTTTTTCAAGTTTTACAGATTCAGGTCTAACTAACATTATTTGAGCATAACTATCTGTAAGATTAGCAGTATTTTTTTTATCATTTTTTGAACAACCCGCCATTCCAACTATCATACAAAAAGAAATTATCCGCACTATAGTCTTTTTTAACATCTATATTTCCCCTCTCTATCTAATAATAAAATAGATTATATTTTAAATTTTTTATACATAAATAATATACCTATTTAGTTTATCATATTTCAAGAAAAAAAACATTAAAACTTAATTTAAAACAATATTAAATGTTTAGTATAAAAAAAATAAAAGTATATCTAGATAATCTAAAACATACTTTTATTTTATACTTTATATTTTTCTAGTTTTTATAAAACTTCCCAATATAGCTCCTACTATTCCTGGTATAATCCATCCAAATCCTAATGAAGCTAATGGTACTAAAGTCACAAATTTAAATACTCCTGTTAAAGAATTTAATACTGATAATATACTAAATACAAATACAAAATAAGCTGCACCTTTAAAAGTGTTATCATTTTTTATTTTTTTAGTAAATATAGTTAAAACTACAAGTATTATCATAACAGGATAAATTGTTTGAAGTACTGGTATCGAAAATTTTATTATTGTACTTACTCCAAAATTAGATACAATTGCACTAAATATACATATAGCTGTAACTATTTTTTCATAAGATAATCTACCATTTGATATATCTGAAAAATACTTAGCTGCTGACGATGTAAGTCCTATAGATGTTGTCAAGCATGCAAATAATACCATTATAGCTAGTAGAATTTTTCCTGGAGCTCCAAATATTCCTTCTGTAGCAGCTACTACTAAAAGTGCCTGTGATGTATTTAAATCGTGCATAGTAGATAATGTAGCTCCTAAATACGTTAAACCTCCGTATACTACAGCTAAAGCAAGTCCTGACACTAATCCAGCTTTTATTGTCATAGATATTTGTTCTTTAGGATCATTATATCCTTTTGATACTATTGTACTTATCATTATACTTGCCATTGCAGCAGAACCCAAAGCATCCATAGTTAAATATCCTTGAGATATACCTTCACTAAACAAACTTCTATCTATCATACTAGTTGAACTTATTGGCCCTATTGGAGTTATTATTCCTTTTACTATAAGTGCTAATAAAGATATTATTAGTATTGGTGTTAAAATTTTTCCTATAATATCTATTACTTTTGTTGCCCTTATTGTAAGAGCATATGTTATTCCAAAGAATATAATTGAAAAAATAACAGAAACTAAAGTATTAGAATTAGGTGCAAAAGGTAAAACACTCATCTCAAATGTTGTTGCTGCTGTTCTTGGTATAGCTAAAAATGGGCCTATACACAGTATAGAGGCACAACCTATAAATCTAGCTAATTTTTTACCACCTCTTATTAAAATTTCATCTAATATTCCTTTATTTTTTGCTGCTACTACTATAACTAAAAGTGATAATCCTGCATCGGCTATTATAAATCCTAAAAATGATATGAACCAATTTTTCCCAGATACCATTCCTAAATACGGTGGGAAAAGTAAATTTCCTGCACCAAAGAACATTGAAAACAAAGCAAATCCTACAATAAGTATATCATTTGTTTTTTTCTTCATATAAACCCTCCTTTTTTGATTTTTCTGACTATTCTGTTTTATTATATTGTTATTTTATCAGATTTAAATGAATTTTTCAAAGGGTATATTTAAAAAATAAACAATTAGGCTGAGAAATATTTTTTTATACTATTTTTATTTATAAATAATAAGAATATATTAAAATAAAGAAAGCAGTTTCCTATATAGTCAATTGATAACTATAAATAGAAAACTGCTTTTTAAATACTCTATTTAAAATATTATTCTATATTTTTATAACTATTTTATCATAGAATTTATTTGGCTCATTCCTTTAAATGAAACGCCTCCACCAATTTGATATAAACTATCTGCATAAGATCCACTTAAAACTCTTTTTTGAGATTCTACAAGCCCTCTTGAATTAACTAAAACTACAGGACAATTTCTCTGTGCTGCAATAGGACCTGCTGAAAGTGCATCTATTAAAACATTAGATTTAGCCGCAAATATTGTATCATATCCTTCTTTATATAATACTTCTATAACTTTTGCATTTGTTTCTTCTCTATTACTTCCAGATATTCTATTTTTTGATACATCATTTACTGTTATATCATTTACAGAATTTATAACATTATTTGATATTACTCTATCTCCTCCTATAAAATATGCATCTTGAAGATTTTGTTCTTTTAACCAGTTGAACATATCCATATTTATAGAATCTTTATCTGTAAGTATAATTGGTTGTTTTTCTTCACCTGCTTTTGATGCTACAGAAAGTGCATCTGCTTCACCTTTACCAGATACTACATATACTTTTTCTATTGCCACTCCATTTTCAGCTAATTTTTTTGCTATTTCAAATGAAGTATCATATCTATCTTTTCCTGATATTCTTTCCACTTTTACTGCATAGTCTTTAGATATTTTATTTTCTAATGCTGTACTAACTGCATTTGTTCCACCAACAATAATTATTTTTTGTGGTGCTATTTCTCTTATTCTTTTATCTGTTTCTGAAGGTAATCTATCTTTATCAGCTAATAGTATTGAAGCATTTTCTGATGATGCAAGTGGTGTAGCTGCTATTCCATCTACTATTGCATTTCCATTTACTAAAACAACTGTTCCTCCATTTGAATAGTTCATTTTACTTATTTCGGCAGCAGTAGAATATCTGTTATTTCCTTTTACTGTTTCCCAATTTGAAACAGCTTCTCCATTTTCATTAAATGAATATTCTGTTCCATCTATTGTCTGATTTCCTTTTACCATTGCTCCTGTTTGGTCAAAATAGTATGTTTTTCCATTTAATTCTAACCATCCTACATGAGCTGATCCATTTGAATCAAAGTAGTATTTAAATCCACTATCTGTTATCCAACCAGTTTTCATTACACATTCTTTATCAAAGTAATATTTTTTACCTGATATTGTCTGCATTCCTCTATCTGCAAAACTATTAGAATTGAAATGATATTTTTTACCTGATATTGTTAACCATTCATTAGTAGCATATTTACCATTTTCTTTTAGATATTTTTTCTGTCCATTAACTACTTTCCAGCCAGCTTTTATTGGTGTCTTAAATGAAACTCCATATTTTTTAGCTATCTGTTCATCAGTTTTTGAACTATAATCTATTAGTACAGTACATCCTATTCTAACTTTAGGGAATAACCATCTTATTTCTGCATTATGCATTCTTATACATCCACCAGAAACGTGTTTTCCTATAGAGCTTTCTTTGTTATTTCCATGCATAGCATAAGTGCTTCCACCAAAAATTCCAATCCATCTATTTCCTAGAGGATTATTTGGATGTCCTCCTGGGATTCCACCTGAATAATATGGTCTATTAACTATTTTATTGGCCACACTTGTTTTTCCTGTTGGAGTAGGTGTACTCGGTTTCCCTGATGCTACATCAAATCTTCTTACTAACTTGTCATTTTCATAAAATGATAACTTATTATATTTTGTATTAACTATTATTAACTGTTTTGAAGCTGCTTCAACTGTATTGTCTTGGAAGCCAACCGAAAAAATCATAAAAACAGACATAATTATAGCAAAATACTTTTTAATTAGCTTTTTCATTACCAATTTCCTCCTACTAATTTCATTAATTTATCTTATAATTTCATTTATAAGCTTTTAATTATATCCATTCGGATTATTTTCTTGCCATCTCCAAGAGTCTTCACACATCTCTTTTAAGCCATATTCTGCTTTCCATCCTAATTCTTTTTCTGCTTTTGTAGGATCAGCATAACATTCTGCTATATCTCCTGCTCTTCTTCCAACTATTTTATAAGGAATTTCTCTTCCACTTATTTCTGAGAACATTTTTATCATTTCTAAAACACTGTATCCAACACCAGTTCCTAAGTTATATACAACTAAACCTGGTTTTTCATTTAATTTATCTATTGCTTTTACATGTCCTTTTGCTAAATCTACAACATGTATATAATCTCTAACTCCCGTACCATCTACAGTTGGATAATCATCACCAAACACACTAACCTCTTTTAATTGCCCTATTGCAACTTTAGTTATATATGGTACTAAGTTATTAGGAATTCCATTTGGTTCTTCTCCTATTTTACCACTTTTGTGTGCCCCAACTGGATTAAAATATCTAAGTATAGCTATATTCATAGTATCATCTACTTTTGCTATATCTTTTAACATTTCTTCTATCATTAGTTTTGTTCTACCATATGGATTTGTTACTGATAATGGAAAATCTTCTAATATAGGACATTTATGAGGATCTCCATATACAGTAGCTGATGAACTAAATACAAAGTTTTTAACATCATATTTTTTCATTAAATCAAATATTGTAAGTGTAGATATTAAATTATTATTATAATATTCTATTGGTTTTTCAACAGATTCTCCAACAGCTTTAAGACCTGCAAAATGTATTATAGAATCTATTTTATTATTTTTAAATATTTCTTCCATTTTTTCAAAGTCTCTAACATCTACTTCATAGCAAATCACATCTTTTCCTGATAATTCTTTTATTCTATCTATAACTATAGGGTTACTATTACAAAAATTATCAGCTATTATAACATCATATCCTTCTGCTAGTAATTCTATTGATGTGTGACTACCAATATAACCAGCACCACCTGTTACTAATACCGCCATTTTATTTACCTCTTTCTTATTTTTATTTATAAAAAATATTTAAAATTCAAACATTACAAAATAATGATAACATAATTAATTAATTTCATCAAATTTACATTAATAAAATTTTATAATGTTAATATATATTATATTAATGCTAAAACTTCTCTTGCTATCTCTTTATCATCAAAATGGTGTTTTGTTTTACCTATAATTTGATAATTTTCATGTCCTTTTCCTGCTATTAATACGACATCACCTTTTTTAGAAGATTTAATAGCTTTTTTTATCGCTTCTTTTCTATCTTCTATTACTTCATAATTTTTATTATTTTTATCAAGACCATCTAAAATATCTTCTATTATTAATGTAGGATTTTCTGTTCTAGGATTATCACTAGTTATTATACATCTATCTGAAAGATTTTGACCTATTTTACCCATAAGAGGTCTTTTTTCTGAATCTCTATCTCCTCCACATCCAAAAACAGATATCAATTCTCCTTCAACAAATTCTCTAGCTGTTTTAAGAACATTTTCAAGTGCATCAGGAGTATGTGCATAATCTACTATTACACTTATTCCTTTATTATTTGGTACTGTTTCAAATCTACCTGAAACACCTCCTGTATTTCTAAGAGATTTTAAATAATCATTTTTATCTATTCCTAGCATTTCGCAGGCAGCTATTACTGCTAACGTATTGTATACTGTAAATTTTCCTGGAACTGGTATAAATATTTCTTCTTCATACATCGGTGTTATAAGTGTATATGCTACACCAGATGCATCTGATTTTATATTTTTAGCCATAAAATCAGCTTTATTTTCTATTCCATATGTAAGACATTTAGTATCTAAATTTTTTATACTATCGTATATTTTTTTACCACCTTCATCATCTATATTTATAATATTTGCTTCTGTCGTTTTATAGAATAATTTTTCTTTTGCTTTTCTATAGTTTTCTAGAGTTTTATGAAAATCTAGATGATCTGGAGTTAAATTTGTAAATATACCTATTTTAAAATTAGTATCATCAACTCTATTAAGTTCTAATGAGTGAGATGAAACTTCCATAGCACAACAATCACATCCATTATTCAACATTTTTTTAAATATTTTCTGTAAATCTACACTTTCTGGTGTTGTTGAATTTGATGGTACTTCATTATCACCATCAAAAATTTTTATAGTCCCTATAAGACCAACTTTTTTATCACAATTTCTAAGTATTTCATTTATAAATGTAGTAATACTAGTTTTCCCATTCGTTCCAGTTACTCCAATAACATTAAACTTATCTGATGGATGTTCGCATAAATTTGCAGCAACTTTAGCCATAGTTTTTCTACTATCTTCAACCTTTATATAAGTACAATCTTTTTTAAATTCTACATCATCTTGTATTAAAAATACTCTTGCTCCTTTTTCATATGCAGAATCTATAAATTTATGACCATCTGATACAAATCCTTTTATACATATAAACATAGTTCCTTCTTCAACTTTTCTTGAATCATATTGAATATCGTTTATATCTATATTTTTATTTCCAACTATTGATAGAAATTCTATTCCTTCTAGTATATTATCAAGTTTCATTAAAACACCTTCTCTTTCTTTATATCTATAAATAATACTTAATATATTATACCATATAACAATAAAATAAGTTCTATCTAGACTTATAATTTGTAGTAAATACTTAATTTTAATTAATAAATATATTTATAATTTATAATTTATTCATAAAAAAAGATGCTACAAGAATTTTCTTGTAGCATCTTACTTATATATTTAATAATAATTATACTAATCTTTTGTATGATTCGTATCTTTCTTTTGCATTTTCTTCAGCCATATTGAATAGTTCTTCTGCTTCATTTGGGAACTGTTTTGCTATAGCTGCATATCTAGTCTGTTTCATTAAGAAATCTCTAAAGCTTTCTGTTGGTTCTTTAGAATCTAATGAGAATGGATTTTTACCTGCATCTTTTAATTCTGGGTTGAATCTGTATAAATGCCAGTATCCACAATCAACAGCCTGTTTTTCATTAGCTATACTTCTTCCCATACCTTCTCTTAAACCATGGTTTATACATGGAGCATAGCATATTATTAGAGATGGACCATGATGAGCTTCTGCTTCTGTTATAGCTTTCATGAACTGATTTTTATCAGCACCTATAGCAACTTGAGCTACATAAACATTTCCATAAGACATAGCCATCATACCAAGGTCTTTTTTCTTAGATCTCTTACCTGAAGCTGCGAATTTAGCCATTGCTGCTACTGGAGTTGCTTTAGAAGCCTGTCCACCTGTATTAGAGTAAACTTCTGTATCGAATACTAATACATTAACATCTTCACCTTGAGCTAGAACATGGTCTAATCCACCATATCCGATATCATATGCCCAACCATCTCCACCAAGTATCCACTGAGATCTCTTAGCTAAGTAATCTTCTCTATCTTTTATATTTTTAACAGCTGAAGCTACTTCTGAATCATTCATACAAGATTCTGGTAATGCATTTATTAATTCAGCTACTTTTGCAGAAGCTTCTTTATTTGCAACACCATCTTCTTTAGTTTCTAACCAATTATTAAGAACTGATTTAGAATTTTCATCATGAGCTTTTTCAGCTAATAATTTTATATCTTCAGTTAATTTTTCTCTCATCTGTTTTACAGCTACGAACATACCAAATCCATATTCAGCATTATCTTCGAATAAAGAGTTTGCCCAAGATGGACCTTTACCTTCATGGTTGCAAGTATATGGAGTTGAAGGAGCTGAACCTCCCCATATAGAAGAACATCCTGTAGCATTTGCTATCTGCATTCTATCTCCAAATAACTGAGTTATAATTTTTATGTATGGAGTTTCTCCACATCCAGCACAAGCACCAGAGAATTCTATTAATGGCTGTCTGAACTGAGATCCTTTTACTGTATTTACATTCATTATGTCGCCTTTTGGAGCAACTTTTTTAGTATCTACTGCAAATTCCCAGTTTTCTTTCTGTAAATCTTTCTGAGTATCTAAAGGCATCATTTCTAATGCTTTATTAGGTGCTGGACAAACATCAGCACAGTTTCCACAACCTGTACAGTCAAGTGGAGATACCTGCATTCTGTATTGTAATCCATCGAATCCTTTACCTATAGCTTTTTTAGCTTTGAATCCTTCTGGAGCATTCTGTAATTCTTCTTCAGTAACTAAAACTGGTCTTATACAAGCGTGTGGACATACAAATGAACACTGGTTACACTGTATACAGTTTTCTAATTTCCATTCTGGAACATCTATTGCTATACCACGTTTTTCATAAGCTGCAGTACCACAAGGGAATGTACCATCTGGTATTTCTGTAAATGCACTTACTGGTAAATCATTACCTTTCTGTGCAGTCATAGGTCTTAATATATCTTTTATAAATGCTGGTTCACAAACTTCTTCTTTTGGAGCATCTTCAGCTGTTTTCCAAGATTCTGGAACTTCAACTTTAACTAAAGCATTTATACCTGCTTCAACAGCTTTAAAGTTCATGTCTAGTATTTTCTGACCTTTTTTACCATAAGATTTAACTATTGATTCTTTTAAGTATTCAACAGCTTCATCTAGAGGTATTATTTCTGCTAGTTTAAAGAAAGCAGACTGCATTATCATGTTTATTCTACTTCCTAAACCTATTTCTTTACCTAATTTAACAGCATTAACTGTATAGAACTGTATATCATTTTTAGCTATATACTGTTTCATTTCTGCTGGTAAGTTTTCTTCTATACCTTCTTGATCCCATATAGTATTTAGTACAAATGTACCACCTTTTTTAAGACCTTTTAGTAAATCATACTGATATACATAAGACTGGTTATGACATGCTATATAGTCAGCTTCATCTATTAAATAAGTTGATCTTATTGGAGTATCACCAAATCTTAAGTGAGACATAGTTATACCACCAGATTTTTTAGAATCATAATCAAAGTAAGCCTGAGCATATTTATTAGTATGGTCACCTATTATTTTTATAGCCTGTTTATTTGCACCAACAGTACCATCTGATCCAAGTCCCCAGAATTTACATCTTACAGTTCCTTTTGATGCTATTTTAAATTCTTCAGCTTCTGGTAATGAAGTATTAGTAACATCATCTACTATACCTATTGTGAACTGATTTTTTGGACATTCAGAAGTTAAGTTGTCATAAACTGCTTTTAACTGAGCTGGAGTAGTATCTTTAGATCCTAATCCGTATCTTCCACCTACTATTAGAGGAGCATTTTCTTTTCCATAGTATATATCTCTTATATCTAAGTATAGAGGATCTCCATTAGCACCTGGTTCTTTAGTTCTATCTAATACACATATTCTTTCTACTGTAGAAGGCATTGCTTTTAAGAAATGTTCCTGAGAGAAAGGTCTATATAAGTGTACTTTAACACATCCGTATTTTCCACCTTCAGCGTTTAATCTATCTATAGTTTCTTCTAATGCTTCTGTAACAGAACCCATAGCAACTACTACATATTTAGCATCTTCTGCTCCATAGTAATCAAATAGGTCATGTTTTCTTCCTGTTAATTCACTTACTTTATGCATGTATTTTTCAACTATACCTACCATATCATTGTAGTAAGTGTTTGATACTTCTCTTGTCTGGAAGTATATATCAGGGTTCTGAGCTGTACCTCTTGTAACTGGGTGGTTAGGAGATAAAGCTTTTTCTCTGAATTTCTGAACTGCATCGAAGTTTAATAATGATGCATATTCTTCATTATCCATTAATTCAACTTTCTGTATTTCGTGAGATGTTCTGAATCCATCGAAGAAGTGAATAAATGGTAAGCTTCCTTCTATTGCAGCTAAATGTGCTACTGAAGCTATATCAGCTACTTCCTGAACTGAACCTGATGCTAATAAGCAACATCCAGTCTGTCTAGCAGCCATAACGTCCTGATGATCACCGAATATTGATAAAGCCTGAGATGCTATAGCTCTTGCAGAAACGTGGAATACACCTGGAAGTAATTCCCCTGCTACTTTATACATATTAGGTATCATTAGTAATAATCCCTGAGATGCTGTGAATGTAGATGTTAATGCACCAGCCTGTAAAGAACCGTGGAATGCACCAGCTGCACCAGCTTCTGACTGCATTTCTACTACATTAACTTTCTGTCCGAATATATTTTTTCTTCCTTGAGAAGCCCATTCATCAACTAATTCAGCCATTGTTGATGATGGTGTTATTGGGTATATAGCAGCTACATCTGTAAATGCATAAGCAACATGTGCAGCAGCTGTATTACCATCAACAGTTTTCATAAATTTTGCCATGGTTAAAATATCCTCCTTGATAGTTTAATTAGCTTGTCTATCTAAAGGCAAGTTCATTTTTATTTATACTTATAAATCTCTATGTTATTTAGAGTATAAAAAACTTATAATTTTTCTTCCGTTATATATCATACTACATTTTTTTTGAAAATCCAACTTTTTTTCAGAATATTTCATATCATATACAATGTTCATCATATTTCAAAATTTTTTACCTATTTAGTATGCTATATAACTCTATTTTTGTTTTATTTTTTATATTTGTTATTTATTTAGTATGTTATATAAATAATATTATTCTGCTATTAATTCTACTAAATCTCCATTTTTAACACCAGCTGCATTTCCTTCTTCCATATCAACATGCATTTCTAGTTTAAAACTGTCTTTAGCTCTAACTAATACATTCTCAAATACTAAACCTCTTGGTCCTTCTGTTCTAACTTTTACTATATCTTTATCTTTTACACCAAATGCTTTTGCATCTTCATTGCTCATGTGTATATGTCTAGATGCTACTATAACACCTTTTTCTAATTCAACTTCACCTGCTGGTCCAACAAGTTTTACACCTGGAGTACCTTCTATATCTCCTGATTCTCTTATTGGAGCTTTAACACCTAAAGGGAAACAGTCTGCTAAAGAAACTTCTACCTGTGTTTCTGGTCTAGCTGGACCTAAAACTCTAACAGTTAATTTTCCTTTTGCTCCAACTAAATCTACTTTTTCTTCACAAGCATACTGTCCTGGTTGAGAAAGATCTTTTAGTTTTACTAATTCATGTCCTTTCCCAAATAGAACATCTATATGTTCCTGTGATAAGTGTATGTGTTTGTTTGATAATGCTATTGGTAATTTCATATTCTCACTCCTAACAATTTTCTATGTTAAATTTATTTAACTATAATTACTTCACATACATTATACAAAATATTATTATCAAAATCAAATAATTACTATTTAAATAATAATAAGATAACGTATTTTTCTAATTTATTTTTTTATACTTATATAAAATATTATTTTTATACTATCCTAAAGATGTATATTAAGATATATATTTTTTACATTATATTTTAGTAAAATCACATGATTTCATCGCTTTTTCCAGCATTTCTGCTTTCATTTTAAATATTCCTACACATGAATCTGCATCAGGTAAAATAATAGAAATTTCATTAAAACTATTCTTTTTATCTTTTTTCATAACTTCAATAACTCTTTCTATATTTATTTTTTTCAACTCAAAATGAAAATCATATACCTCAAGTAATTTTAAAAATTTATTATAATAATTTTTATTAATATAATTTTTACTAAGTGCTATATCAAAAGATATTTTCATACCATATGCTACTGATTCACCATGTTTTAGACCGTATTCTCTTTCTATAGCATGACCAAAAGTATGACCAAAATTTAAGATTTTCCTCAATCCCAAATCTTTTTCATCAGCTTTTACAATTCCAGACTTAAATTTAGCACATTTTAGTATAGTTTCAATAATTTTTTTATTTTCTATTTTTTTTATATCTTCAGCATTTTTATATAAAAAGTCTGCAAACAATCCATCATCGTCCATAATCGCTGAATACTTTATAACTTCTCCAAAACCACTATTTATTTCTTCTTTTGGTAAAGTTTTTAAAGTATTTATGTTTATATATGTAAATAATGGTTGTTTTATTGTACCTATCATATTTTTATATATACCCACATCTAACCCATTTTTACCACCAATTGATGAATCTACTTGTGATAATATTGTTGTTGGAACTTGTATATAATCTAAGCCTCTCATATATGTTGATGCTACAAATCCAGCTATATCACCTATTACACCTCCTCCAAAGGCTATAATAAGTGAATTTCTACTTACTTCATAATTAATAAGTTTTTCTATAATTTCATTATATGTATCTATATTTTTAAAATTTTCTCCACTTTTAATACATATTTTTATAAATTTATCTTTATCTACTTTATCAAATATATTATTTGACAAGTCTTTATAAAGATTTTTATCTACTACTTCATCAGTTATAATAACTGCTTTATCATATTTTTTATCTCTATCTATTATTTCATATAAAATATTAGATAGCTCTTCATATTCATCTGAAATTAATATTTTACACAAATCATTTCCAGTTGTAATTATATTCATGAATTCAACCTCCTAGTATTTAGATAAATTCAATTTTATAATCATTATAAATTTTTTATATTATTTATATAGTCAATTGTATTTTCTTTTATATTATTTTGATATTCTTTACTCTGTAAGTAAGATTTTTCATCTGTATTTGATATTCTTATATTCTTTATACTCCTAGCATTGATACTTTTAAAGAAAAAGTCCATTACTATATCTCCACCTGCAAACTGATCTTCATATTCATCTGATCCTCCAACAGCTATATACATACTAGCTCTCTTTTTATTTCTATCTATTATAGAATCTTTTAATATGAACTTACTAGAATAAATTGCTTGTGTCCTATCTATTAATGTTTTCATTTTTGCCGGAATAGAATTAAAATAAATTGGACTGACTACAATACTTCCTTTTGATTTATCAAAAGCATCATATAATTCTGACATATCATCCTTTATTCTACACCCTTTTTTTCTTTGACAAAAACCACAATCATCACAATAGTTTATATCCATTTCATATATATTTAAAACCCTATATTTTATTTTTTCTATATTAAATATATTAATAATATCTTTAACTATATTAAAACAATTTTTATTTTTTCTAGGGCTTGCATTTATTATTAGTATTTCTTCTTCCATTTTATTCCCCACTATTTTATTCTGAAATATTATCTTTTAACATAACCATCATTATATCATCTGCATAATCTTTTTTTCCTGAAAAAATATAAAATTCTTCTTTCATTCTTTGTACTATAGATTTCCGACTATACTTATAAGTATTACAAAGTATTTTTTCAAATCTTTCTTGACCAAATTCTTCTTTGTTTTTGTTTTTAATTTCTAAAATACCATCTGTAAACATACATATCATAGGGTAATTTTCAGTGTAAATAACATTATCTTTGTAATTCCGATCTTCTATAACTCCTATTGGTATTCCTTTCATACATTTTTTTTCTCTTTCGACACTTCCATCTTTTTTTATTATTATCGGACTATAATGTCCTGCATTAGAAATTGTAAGTGTATTATGTACTGTATTTAAACTTCCAACAATACAAGTTGCAAAAACTTCCATTTTATCAAATTCTTCAAATAGCATACTATTTAAATTATTCATTATATCTGACGGTTTTGTAAATTGTCTACAAAGCACTTTAAATGCTCCTTTTATTAAAGCAACCATATAATTTGAAACTATACCATGCCCCATTACATCAGCTACTATGTATACAACTCTTTCATCATCTACTCTCAACGCATCATAGAAATCTCCACCTACAACTTTTGCTGATTTATGATAACAATAAAGTTGACTTTTCCTATTGCATATAATATTAGCATCATTCATCATAAGTTTTTGCTGTTTATTTAGGACCGCTAACTCATTTTGTAAAACTCTATGCTTTACTTCATTTTGATTGTATTCATAAATCTGTGTTCCAACAGTTATTTGATTCGACATTATTGATAATATGCTAAAATCATCTTTCGTATATTTTTTTGCATTTGCACATATTATATACCCTAAAGTACTGTCTTCATTCATCAATCTATGATATATATAACTATTTATTTGTGATCCATTTTCAAGAACTTCATTTACATTATTAGCAAAATCACCATTTTTTGGTGTCCCTGATATTTTATCTAACATCAAAAATAAATTACTTCTTCTACTTTCATTTTTATTGTAACAATTTACTATTCTTTCATGTTTTTTGTTTTTATTTAATATAATTATAGCTTCTTCACTATCTGTTATTTCGGCTGCTTGTTTTGTTAGATCCTTCAAATAAGTATCTATATCTTTATCAGCGTATAATTTTCTAGTTGCATCATTTATAGATGCCATTCCTTGTCTTAATTTGCTCACTAATTTATTTACAGATTCATTTTTTCTTGTTATTTCTATTGAAAGTGCCATTAATGAGGCTACTGATGCGATAAAATTCATATCTTCATCACTTATAAATTCACCTTTTTCTATAAATGTAGTCATAAATCCAACAACTTTTTCCTCTATAACAAATGGAAATACCGCTCTACCTGAATATCCTTCATTTTTTGCAACTTCTCTTTCTTTTTCTGCAGATTCATCAAAGAAAACATCTTTTACATATACAACCTTTTTCTCTTGTATAGCTTCTCTAATATAATCTGGATATAAATTAAAATCTATTTTAGCTCCTTCTGGTCTGTCAGTTCCTTCAAAAACTTTTGGAATATAATCTAAAGTGTTTGAACATACCAGATATGCATAATTAAAATCTTCATTATAAAATATATTTACACAAGCTTTAGCGGGATGGACAACTTCCAACATTTTACTTATTATTATATCTTTGATACTAAAAAAATCTTGTGATTGTGTCACTAATTTAGAAATCTCTACTAAATTTTTCATTCTTTTCATATATTTATAAGTCATATCTTATTACTATAATTTTGATAATTATAGCAATATACACCCCCTTTTCAATATATATTATATATTTTTGAACTTCTAAGTTAATATCTATTTTAGCATATTCTCTTATCCATCTCTAATAAAAAATATCATTACTAAAATTTTTTAAACTATAAATAATATTTATCTTTATTTTACATGATTAAATTTTATATTTCTTAAATCCTTTTTTGTTTATTCTTTTTGTTTTAGTAAATGCTTGATTTTTCTGAAAATTTAACTTAGAATTATTATGAAAGGATGTGATTGCAATGCTAGTAGAGGAACTTAATTTAGAAACTAGGTGCAAAATCTATACTATTACAAAAAAGGTTTTAAGAAAGTATCAAAAGGGAATCATTTCTGGTAAGCTTACATCTGACAAGTTTGTTCATAATATTTTGTGTGATAATTCTATTCATCAAATTTTACCAGATGAAATATTAGAAGAACGTGATTTTATCAATTCTTACCATAGATATGTAGACAAGCTAATCTGTATTCAGAATGATAACCTTATTAAAAGTAAAAATAAATACCATAAAAAAATAAGTGAAAAACCTGATATGTCTAAAGTATTAAAATTAAAACATTTACTTAGCGATACTGGATATGTTCTATCTATACCTTCTCAGTATCTTACTATTAATGATATCGATAATATATCAAAATATATTACTACTGGAAATATAGATTTAGGTAATGAAAATATTTACAACTATGTTTATAAAGAACATTAATAAAAAATGGAGTAAACAAATTCTTTTTAGGATTGTATACTCCATTTTTGTATTAACTTTATATTGACATTCCTGCTAAATATCCTGTAGAAAATGCTATTTGCAAATTAAATCCTCCTGTATATGCATCTACATCTATAACTTCGCCTGCAAAATAAAGGCCCTCTACTAGTTTAGATTCCATTGTACTGGAATTTATTTCTGATGTTTTCACACCTCCAGATGTAACTATAGCTTCTTCTATAGGTCTATATCTTTTAACATTCATCTCTATATTTTTAATTGTGTGAACTAAATTTTTTCTTTCTTCTTTTGTTATAGAATTTACTGGAGTTTTTCTATCTATCCCAGATTTTTCTATCACTACTGGTATCATCTTACTAGGAAGTAATTCTGATAAAGAATTTTCAAATTTATTATTTATGAACTTTTTAAAATCTCTTTGTATTCTTTTATCTAATTTTTCATAATCTAAAGCTGGTTTTAAATCTAAGATTATTTTATAATTTTCTTTTGATAAATCTTTCATAATACAACTTGCTGATTTTATAATCGGGCCATCGATTCCATAGTCTGTAAATTCCATTTCACCAAAATCATCATATATTTTTTTATTTTTATTCCCATATACAACTATAGAAACATTTCTTAAACTAAGTCCTTTTAATTTATATACAAATTCCTCATTTATTTCTAATCCTATAAGAGATGGTTTAATTGGAGTTATTTTATGTCCAAGTTTTTCAGAAAGCTTATATCCATCGCCTGTAGATCCTGTTCTTTTATAACTCGCTCCTCCAGTTGCAATTATAACAGCATCTGTTTTTATCTCTTTGCCATTATCTAAAATTACCGATTCTATTTTTTTATTTTTTTCTTTTATATCTTTAACACTTTTTCCTGTAATCAATTTTATGTTTTTTCTCTTTATTAACTTAGCCATTGCATCTACTACATCTATAGCTCTATCACTTTCAGGAAATACTCTATTTCCCCTTTCTGTTTTTAGTTTAACTCCTAAACTCTCAAACATATCCATAACTGCATCATTTGTAAATGTATAAAATGCACTATACAAAAATTTAGAATTTGTATTTACATTGGCTATTAATTCTTCAATTTCACAATTGTTTGTTATATTACATCTTCCTTTTCCCGTTATTAAAAGTTTTCTACCAACTCTTTCATTTTTTTCAATTAAAATCACATCTAAACCTTTTTGTGATGCTGAATAAGCCGCTGTCATACCTGCTGGACCAGCACCTATTATTACAACTTTTTTCATAAATTAAGCTACCCTTTCTTTATATATTTAATTTTTTAAAAACATATGGTGCTCCTGCAACTCCCCATATAACTACAAATGAATATCTACAAAAATCAATAATCATACTTATATTGTTTTTTAGATAAATATTATATAGTATAAATTTAGGTACTATATAAACTAATGCTAAACTTAATATTCCAACAATAAATCTAATACTACTTTTTATAATAATCTCTTTTTTATTCAAATTTTTTATATTTATTGTATCAAATGAAATATATTCTTTTTCTAAAAAATATCCAACTGTAAATCCAAAAATGAGAGCAAAAAATTTTACATATTCATTACTTTTCAAAATAATAGCCATTATTGCAAATGGTATTAATAACAAAAACATTTCTGTATACTTTCCACTTATTTCAGCTCTATCTAAAATTTTTATTAAAAATATAGTAAATAATATCCCCAATATAAATCCTAATATAACATCAAGTGGCCAATGAACTGCTAGATATAGTCTTGATAATCCTGCACCTGTCACCATTAGAACTGCTAATATTTTTAGCCATTTTTTCTTAAATAAAATAACTATTGACGTCCAAAATGTTGTTGCTGTTTGTGTGTGTCCACTTGGAAAAGAATATCCAGTTGCAGTTTCCACTCTCATAGATTTAAGTCCATATTTTCCTATTGGTCTTTCAATCTTAAAATAATCTTTAATAGCTCCATTTAATGCAATATTTCCTGTAAGAGAATATAACATTCTTTGTCCTGCTCTTTTGTCTATACACCAGTAGATTATTGAAGTAATAATCACTACAATGGGTGCTTCTGTACTTATCGTGAAAAATAAAAAAATAAAATTTAAGATTGGATTTCTTATACTCTGAAAAAATAAAAGAATTGGAAGCTGAATATTTTCAAAATATTTTATATTATTCATACATATTACCTTTCTTTTGTATATTATAAAGGCATACTTAAAAAGCATGCCTTTACTCTTAAAAAATTTTAATATTTTAGTATTTATTCTTCTACATCTTCAACTATACCAATATATGGAAGATTTCTATATTTTTCTGCATAGTCTATACCATAACCAACTATAAATTTATCTTCTATTTCAAAACCAACATATTCTACATCTACATCTACAACTCTTCTACTAGGTTTATCTAAAAGTGTACATAATTTTAAACTTTTTGGTTCTCTTATTTTTAACTCTTTCACTAAGTTACTAAGAGTTCTTCCTGAATCTATTATATCTTCAACTATTAAAACATTTCTATTTCTTATATCAGTATCTAAATCTTTTAAAATTCTAACAGTTCCAGATGACTCTGTTCCTTCTCCATAACTTGAAACATTCATAAAGTCTATTTTTACATCTAGGTCTATCTGTCTTATAAGGTCACAAGTAAATACATTTGCCCCTTTTAATATTCCAACTACTAGGAGTTCTTCTCCTTTATAATCATTTTCAATTTTTTTACCCATTTCTTTTACTTTTTCTCTAATCTGTTCTTCTGTGAACATTTTTCCAGTTATCTTATACATAAATTCCTCCTAACCAGTTATTTGGTTTTATAAAATTAATAAATCTTTACAACATTTACAATTATTATATTTTTTAGATACTATTATTATACTCTAAATCAGTATTTTTTTAAACATTATTTAATTTTTGTAATATTTTACACTTGATTTTTGATTTTTATTATATTTTTTGTTATATTAATTATAATAAATTTTATATGTCTATTAAAATATATAGGAGGAAATATAATATGGAAGAATTATATAAAGCTATAGAAGAAAAAATCCTGTCGTCTGGTTACAAAGGTACTTTTTCTGGAGAAGAAGTTTACAATGATATTTGTGATGAGATTGAAGATAAAGAAAATGGAACATATCTTTTAATTTCTAAAAAAGATAGTGGTGATGTTTTTACTTATAATGTTTCTATTTTTGATGATAATTTTAATCTTTCTGTTTTGAAAATAAATAGTGAAAATGAAGAATTTATAATAAATTTCGATGAATAAATTTAAATTTTGGAGGTATGAAAATGAGTGTAAATCATGGTGCAAATTTATACGAACTTTCTGCTAAATATGGTTTTTCTAAAGAAGATTTTATGGATTTTAGCTCTAATATAAATCCATTTGGTTCTTCTAAAAAAGCAAAAGAATATGTTATTAACAATATAGATATGGTATCTATGTATCCTGATCCAGAATATATAGACTTAAAAAATTCTATATCAAAATATTGTAATTGTAAAAATGATAATATAATTTTAGGAAGTGGGGCTACTGAATTAATATCTTCTTTCATAGATACTGTGAATCCTAAAAAAGCAATTTTAGTTTCTCCAGCTTATTCTGAATATGAAAAAGAGTTAAATAAAATAGGATGTCAAATAAAAAAATATTATTCAAAAAAAGAAAATGATTTTAAAATAGATCCTATTGATTTAGCAAATACAGCTAGAGATGGCGGCTATGAGTTAGTTATCATTTGTAATCCTTGTAATCCTACTGGATTTTCTTTTTCAAAAGATCAAATAAGAGAAATTTTATCTATCTGCGATTCCTATGTAATGATAGATGAAACTTATGTTGAATTTACTGATACAAATAAATATTCATCTACTCCTCTTGTTGATGAATTTGATAATTTATTTGTTATAAGAGGTACATCTAAATTCTTCTCTACACCTGGAATAAGACTAGGATATGGACTTATTTCTAATGAAATGATTAAAGAAAATATATCTAAAAAATTAGATTTATGGAATATAAATATATTTGCATCTAGAATGGGTGAAATTATGTTTATTGATGATGAATTTATAAAAAATACATCTTCTCATATGTCAAAAGAAAGAGATTTTTTAGAAAATGAATTAAACACTTTATCTCGTTTAAAAGTTTACAGAACTTCTAGTAATTTTATACTTTGTGAAATAGTCGATAAAAGTATGACTGCAAAAGAACTTCGAGATAAATTAATTCCTAAAAAAATAATAATTAGAGATTGTAAATCTTTTGATGGACTTGATGAATTTTTCTTTAGAGTATGCATTTTGAAACCAGAAGAAAATTTACTTTTAATTAATGAACTAAAAAATATATTTGAAAAATAAAAAATATATTTCATTTTACAATTTATAAAATCATACAAAAAAGCAGAAGAAATCTCTTCTGCTTTTTTATTTGATATTTTTAAATTATTATATATCTTTTAATAAACTTTCTATATCTTCATCTATATTTAAATCAAAGTCTTCATCAAAATCTTCTAAATCTGTACTAAATTCAAGATATTGATTATCTATACTAGCTTCATCATCTATATCATTTATCTCTATTCCTGAAGCAAAATCATTTAATATACTAGATTCATTTTCATCTATAACATCAGATAAACTACCTTCTTCATATATTGGATTTTCCATCATTTTATCATCTAAAGATATTTCATGATAATAAGATATATCCTCATCACTTCCTAATTCTAAAAATCTATATTTACCTTCCCAAACATTTTTACTCAAATCGTCCACCTCCAGTAAAGAATTTATTAGAATTAATTCCTCTTATATCATTTTCAGAAGTCTTATAAAGATTATCAATAACATCTTTTCTTCTTATATCGTCTTCTTCTGAATACATAAGTTGCCCAAAAGCATACATCTCTGTTATCTCTTCAAATAAACTTTCTTTTAAATTTTCTGATTTAATCTTATTATATTCTAATCCTAATTTATAAAATACAATATATAATCGCTCATTCATTTCTCTTATGTAGTAAGGATACATATTATCTATTATATGATTTAATTTTTTTAATATTTTATCCATAAATAGATTTAATTTATCACTTTCATTCTCTTTTAACATTCTATAAACATGTCTTCTTCTATCTGAAGGTGATAATACAAAGTCTAAATTACTTAAAATAATTTCAATATCATTTAACCCATCTTTTAGCATATATGCAGTATCTGCAAATATTTCTCCAAAATCTCTATATATACTTCTATCTACTTTTATATTTTCTTTATCAAAGAATTTTTCTCCACTTTTTTCTATAACAGAAGGCATATATACACTTAGCGTATCTATCTCTTCTTTTTTATTTTGAACTTCTTCATATAACATATTTACTAAATTTATTCTTACTTCATCAGTTGTATTTTCTTTTTCTAGAGATTCTCTAACAAACTTCCTTGTATTATATAAATCAGCAAAGAAATTATATAATATCATATCATTCATAGATTTAGACCAATTTTTATAAAGTTCTTTATTATCAGCTTCTGATAGTTTTTCTTTTTTTGAATCTAAAAATACATCTCTTAATAATTTTTCAATTGTTTTTGTTTTTAAATAAATTCTTACATACTCATTTTTAAATCTTATATCTGTTGCAAAATAATCTTTATTTATTTTTTCTTCATTATTTTCTTTTATTGTAATTATATCTACTATATCTTTATCATCAATAGACATTATTTCTTTTTCTTCTGACTTCATAAGTTTTAAAATTCCATTTTTATTTCTTATAAATAATGGATTACCTTTTTTCGTAAAGCCAATGTCATTTTTTTGAACTTTAGGAATAGAATCTATATCTACAATTTTTTTATTTTTTTCACTTAGATACAGTTTGAATATGTTTTTTCCATCGAAAATTATATTTTCATTTCCAACATTTATTCTGCTACAATTCTCAAACTTTGTTGATATTATTTTTTTCTTAGTTTTTTTGTTTATTATTATTAAATTTTCATCGTATCTAACTAATAACATATTTGAATTGTTATAATCGAAGCCATCTATATTTCCAGAAATTCTACTAAATACTATATCACTATCATTCGGTAAATTACCTATTTTTTTATTTGAAGATATCATTTCTTCAAAATCAGCTGGCAACATTCTTTTTATGTTATTTGAAAATATTTGAACACTTCTTGCTATTATAGATTCTCTTTCTATATGAAAATATCCTTTAAACGAAATCTGATTTCCTTCTATTAAAAATCTTTCTATATCATCATAATATATTTCAAATCTATTTTTACCACTTATGAATACAAATTTTTCATGGTCTTTATTTATTCCCCCCATAAAAACTCTATCTTCATCTAATACAAAGAAACTTTTACTATCATTTATTTCAAAAATAAAATCTCTTTGATTTTTACATATTAGTGAATAATCTTTTATATTCATTTTTATTTTTAAATTTCCAACAGACTCTCTAGAGTTTTTACCAGTTATAACATCAAAAGGAACATTTTCATCATATATAACTATCTCTTCATTTTCTAATGATGCTGATAACTTTATCTTATAATCTGAATAACTATAAACATATCTTGTTCCAGTATCTGATAAAACATCTTCTTCATTACCTATAATTACATTTCCTAAATTAGTTATAAATAACTTTTTTTTAGCTGGTGAATATTTATTTATTCCTTCTAAACTAAATCCATCAGATAATTCATATATTATTTTTTCTCCAAGTTTTAACACTAGAAACACTCCAATCTTAAAATTTTAAGTTGTTTTTAAAATTATTGCTGCCTAATCTTTTAGACAGCAATAATAAACAATAAACTTATTCTGTTTTACTAGACATTATTTCTTCATAAGTTTTATCCATTATTTTTGAATAATCATTGAAATTCTTTCTAGATTGTAATTCTTCTTTCAAAGTATTGTATGCTTGTTCTGTTTCTTCTTTATTCATAGATTTTGCTTTTAATCTAAAATCTTCTATTTTTAAATCACAATATCTATCATATTTTTCTATATAACCACTAAATCCTTTTGATTTAAGTGTTGATAATTCTTTTTTAGCTTCTGAATAAACTCCTGTATCTCCACCTACAAATACTTTGTAATAACTTCCTATAGTTATAATCTCACCTTTTAATCCTTTTTTATCAAGCTTTTCAATTAGATTTTCAGCATTTTCTTTATCTTTTAATGATCCAGCATAAACTCTATAGTATTCTCCACCTGTTTTAGCTTTTTCAATTTCTTCTGCTCTTTTAGCTTCTTCTGCTGCTATTTTTTCAGCTTCTTCTTTTTTTCTTTGTTCTTCTTTTTGTTTTTGCTCTTCTATCTGCTGTTCTGCTTTTATTTGTTCTTGTTTAGCTTCTTCCTGCTGTTTTTTCCTATTTATTGTTAAGAAATAACCTGTAGCTACTACCGCTATTATAAGTATAGCAATTATAAAATCTAATTTTTTTCTAGATTTTTTATCATCTTTATTTGGTACAATTACTACTTCTTCTTCTATTTCTACATCATCACCCTCATAATCGTCATCTACATATTCAATTATTTCTTCTTCTGTTTCTACAATATTACTATTTTCTACAGCTTCTTCATCTGTATAATATTCATCTTCTTCGTAATCACTTTTTTCGTCTATATCTTCATCTGCATTTTCATCATATTTATTTTTTCTTTTAAATATTGAGAAAATACCACCTTTTTTAGATTCTTCCTCTTCATCTTCTTCTATTTCTTCATCATTAATTTTTTCAATACCTGCAATTTTTGATATTTCATTTAAATCATTTTCTTCTTCATTGACCTCTTTATCATTTTCTTCTTCGTCTTCTTTTGCAGATATAATTTCTTCATTGTATTTTTTGTTATCACTATCTAATTTATCTTCTTCTGTAGTTTCTTCCTCAATTTCTATTTCTCTTTTTATCTCATTTACTGCTTTTTTTGCTCTTTCTACAGGATCATTTTCTTTATTAATCTCTTCTTGTTTTATTCTTTCTTGTCTTTCTTCTTCTAATTCTTTTCTTTCAATATTCTCAATTGCTTTTCTTCTTTTTTCTAAATCTTTGTGAATTTCGTAGTTTTCTTCAACATTTTCATCAGTATTAATATCATTTGATTCATTAATTTCTACATTATCAGAATTATTTGTTTCTATATTATTATCTAAATTATCTAAGTTTTCTTCTGTTGATATATTTTCTTCTACTTTTTCTACTTCTTTTATTTTAACTGCTGGTATTATTATAGATGGCTCTATTTTTCTAGTCATTCTATTTCTAAATGGCTCTGTTTTATCAGCATTTTCAAGCATATAAATATATTCTTCTATATCTATATCAACAGGTAATGTCCTTCTTGAAGTTGCTGGTGTAGTCGCTTCTAAACAATCTTTATTTTTTCTAAAATATTTACAAGCTTCTTTCCAAGTTTCTATTTCTATAAATTTCTTTTCTTTTATAACTTTTGCTATAAATTCACTGAAATTTTCTTCTCCAAATTCACCAGATACAGTAAGTCTCATCGCTCCTTCTATTAAAGATCTACTTTTTAAGAATTCAATTAAAACTGTTGCTGCTGCAAATTCATATATTACTCTTCCACCAAAACCAAAAGCATCTTCTTTTTCTAAGTTTTCTAATTTTAAAATTCTTTTATATTCTTGCTCTACATTATCATTTATTTCTGCATTTGAAATGAATTTTATTCTTTTTGCAAATTCAACGTCTATTATATTGTTTTCATTAACTTCTTCTGTATTTTCTAATTCATCTTCTTCTAGTTCTTCTTTTTTATTATTTCCACCAGATAATATTCTGTTTACAATTAATATTATCTCTCTTTTTAATTCCATTCTAGCGTCTGATGGATTCATTAAAAATATTTCTACACTATCTTCTTTTCTAAGACTAAGTTCTCTTAAAGTCATTGTTAAGACTTCCATATATATATTTAAAACTTTATAATCTTTTTGAAGTCTTTTTATTTTTTCAGAGTTATCCATTTTATCGTAATAATTAAAACTCTGTACATCTGCATCTTTTAGTTTATCTATTCCATCTCTTTTTGCTATGTTTATATACTTTCTACATTTTGCGTTTATAAGTTCTAAATCACTTTCTAATTCATCTATGTCTGGAATATATTTTTCTAAAATCCATTTTGATACTATAGGTTCTGTATTTCTAGATAATGTTTTATAAAATAAAACATTATATTTTAATAAATCTATATATTTATTTTCATTAAGTTCTACTTTTTCAAATTTTTTATTAAGTATATTATCTAGTTTTTTATTCGTTTTACTTTCCTGTTTTAAAAATCTTTGGGTAACATTCAAAACAGTTCCTTTTATAATACTATTCAATCTATTCACTCCCTACAAAACAATTTTATATACTAATACTTACTTTATATAATTGTACTCTTTAATATACTTCTATATTATATCATTTATAAGCTATTATTCCACTTATAATAATATCATTTTTTTAATTTATTTTCATTATTCTTTATTTTTTTATAAAATTTTAATTCTTATAAAAATATATAAAATAAAAAACGCTAGCATTAATGCTAACGTCCTTAAAATCAAAACGATAATGAGCAAGTCTATAAGCGGAGTTCTGTATTAGATAATCATCTTTCTAGGCTTATTGTCACCAATAAGCTCAAGCGACCTACCAACCGGAGAGTACGAGCAATACTCTTTTAGCCCTATTTTGGTCTTGCTCCAGGTGGGGTTTACATAGCCGACTAGTCACCTAGCCGCTGGTGAGCTCTTACCTCGCCGTTCCATCCTTACCATTTCTGGCGGTTTATTTCTGTTGCACTATCCTTAAGATCACTCTCACTAGGCGTTACCTAGCACCCTGCTCTGTGGAGCTCCGACTTTCCTCACGCAACTTCTCAGTTGCCCGCGATTATCTGGCTTACTCAATATTAAATTGACTAAACTATTTTAACATATAGAATTATCTATGTCAAAAAAAATTATAAAAATATCAATTCTATTTTTATATAATTTTCAGTTGAATTAATTCTATTTTTATATAGTTAATATTTCAAATAGCCGTTATAATTATATGTATATAATATTTTAGAAAGGGTTATATTTGTTAGTTAAAAATACATATTTTATCTATCAAATTTTTAAATTATGAAAAATTTTTTAAAAAATCTTATATCACTAATATTACTTGTTGTTATGTTCGTAAGTGCTTATAAAATAATATCCACTTTATTAGACTATAAAAAAGCGAGTGATACATATACAGAGATACGGGAAAATTATAGTCCTGAAGCAGAAGATGGGTTTATAGAATCAGATTTAAAAAATATAAATCCTGATTATAGATTATGGCTTTTTGTAGAAAATACAAATATAAATTATCCAGTTGTATCTTATGGTAATAATGACTATTATCTATTTAGAGACTTTTTAGGAGAAGATTCAAAATCCGGTACTTTATTTATGGATTATAGAAATAATTTTGAAGAAGATAAAAGTACTGTAATATATGGACATAATATGAAAAATAAGACTATGTTTAATAACTTAGAATTATTTAAAGAAAAGAGTTTTTGGAATAAAAATTCCTTAATTCATATTTATAGAGGTGATTATGAGTATATATACAAACCTTTTTCTATCTTTGTTGCAGAACCTTCTTTTGATTATGTTAGAGTTGGTTTTAATGGAGAAAATGATTTTAATGATTATATTAATATAGTTAAGAAACATTCTACATTTTGGGATAACAATTCAAATTTAACCTTAAATGATAAAATACTTACACTTTCAACTTGTAGTTATGAATTTAATGATGCTAGAACAGTATTGCAAGCAAAATTAATTAAAAAAAAACCTATTAAATAAGGAGGTAAAATATGGATACTACTACAACAGATTCAAGATTTTCTAGTGAAGCAGAAGAAAAAGAATATAAGAAAAATATTCTAAAAATTGCTCTTTTTGTAGGAGAGCTTATGATAAAAAATGGTGCTGAAACATCTAGAGTTGAAGATAGCGTTCTAAGAATATGTAGATCTCAAGGATTTTATCATGCAAATGTATTTACAACTCCTACTGTTGTAATAATTTCTGATGAAAAATTTGATGGTTTTTGTTTTATGAAGACTATCGATAGAAGAGGAATTAACTTGAATAAAATCTCTATGCTAAATAATTTTTCTAGAGAGTTTTGTTCTGTAAAAAATCCAGATATAGATAAATCTATTGCTGAGTTATATGAGATTGATAAAACAAAATCTTATCCATTATGGTTTTTCTATTCATGTACTGGCCTTGCTTCAGCTTGTTTTGCATGTCTACTTGGTGGAAATCAGATTATTAACTTTATATTTACTTTTATCGTCGCTATAATTGGAGATATAATTTATGATCAAATTATGAAAATAAGTTCTATATCTGCTTTTTCATGTGTAGTTTCTTCATTTACTATAACTATACTTGGAGTTATACTTACTGAAATGAATATAATAAATACTCCTACTATGCTTATTGTTGGTTCAATTATGCCACTTCTTCCAGGGGTTGCTGTTATAAAATCTATAAGAGATCTTATTTCTGGAAATCTTATTTCTGGTATATCTAGAGTTTTTGAAGCTTTTATGATTTTATTATCTATAGCTTCTGGAGTTGGAGTTGTGTTGGATTTATGGTTTAAATTAGGAGGTGTTTTATAATGGGAGATTTATCTCTATTAGCTCACTTTTTATTTGCTGCTATAGCAACTGCTGGTTTTGCTGTATTTTTTAATGTTCCTCTTAAACTTTTATTTCCATCAGCTGTTGTTGGTGGTATTGGGTGGATAATATATCTACTTGTAATGGAACTTACTAATAATACATCTTTATCTGGTTTTATTGCTGCAGCTTGTGTATCTATTATGAGTGAAATTTTGGCTAGGAAATTATATCAACCTGCAATTTTATTTGTAATTTCTGGTATATTGCCTCTTATACCTGGTATAGGTCTTTATAATACTATGTTAGCTATAATACAAGAAGACTATATGACTGCTGCTACAAAAGGTGCTACTGCTTTTTTACTTAGTTGTTCAATTGCTTTTGGTGTACTTGTTATTTCTGCCTTAGTTAGAACTGTAAATATATATAGGTTTAAAGGCGATTTATTAGCCAATTTGAGACCTATTCTTAAAAAGCGTGAATTTAATATAGAGTATGATCCAAATAGTAAAAAGAAAATTTCCAAAAAGAAATTAAGTAAAAATATAAAAGTTAAAGAAAAAGATTTTAGTAATTTAGTTACAGAACATACAGCAGAATTTGAACTTCACCTTAATGAAGATGATGATAAAGAAAATGATAATAATCAATATTAATTTATAATAAAAAATCCATTTGATATTCAATCAAATGGATTTTTTTATTTTAATATTAAAATTTTTTATAATCTATTATAAATCGAATAATATTTTAGTAACTACTGGAACATATTCTCTACTTTCTCTAAACTTATTATCATTTATTTTTAAATATATATAAGAAAGAGCCATAAGTATTATACCTATGATAGCAGCAACTACCTCTTTAGCTCCATTAAATCCTATGCTATCAAGAATATAATAAGAACCTACTATACCAACTATAAGTAAAATCATCGGTATTACATATACTAAAAAAGTTGCTTTTAATATATTCATATGTTCCATACTAACCATAACATGATCTCCTACCTTAGCACCAATAGAGTTATCTACTTCTACTAGTATTTCTTCTGATTCTGACGAAACCGTCACGCATTTATTACACTTTGCTCAAGCAGACATTCTCATCATTCTAAGAATAGCAGTATTTTCATCTATTATCTCTACTATATATCCGTCCTGATTCATTTTTCCTCCTACTTCATAAATTTATAAATATTTTTCATTAGTTCTTCAATAAGTCTATCAGACTCATCTTCACTTTCATGTTTTATACTTTCAGTAACACAACCTTTTATATGATTTTCAAGTATTATCTTTCCAACTTTATCAATCGCAGCTTTTGCCGCTGAAATTTGGACTAATATATCTATACAATACCTGTCATCATCAATCATTTTTTGTATTCCCTTTACTTGTCCTTCTATTCTATTTAATCTTTTTATAAGATCTTTCTTATTATTTCTATCAGATAATTTTCTTTCTTCATTATCTTCATTACAGCAACAAGTACATTTATTTTTTTCCATGAAGATCCCTCATTCTTTCTATATTTTGATTATATCATAATATATAACTCCATATAAAAATATTATTTTTTAAATACGAAGAAATAATACCATATTGCTATGAATAATAATAATGATAATGCTATACTTCTACTTTGATTTTTTGTTTCATCAAAGCATGTTCTAGATTTTGGATTAAATGTAGCATGTGGAAATGCTAAAAATAATATTGAATCTATCATTATAAATATTTGAGCTAGACTATTATTTTGTAAAAGTATTGCTATTATACCAGCTAATCCAAAAGCCACTTCAGCATATAAAGCTATTCTCTGTTTTTTAAATCCTTTATAATAAAAACTCATATCTTCACTACATTTTTTAGAACAACAATTTAATTTTAAACCACTTGGTGTTACGACATCAAATTTTCTATTTACATTTTTTATATTTTTACCACATTTAGAACATTGTCCTGCTTCTTTCATAACTACTTTTTTCGCCATATTATCCTCCCCTTTTTACGATAAAATTACAAATAATTCCTATTTATTTTTATTTGAAAAATATTACATATAAACCAAATATAAGTATAAATACTAAAACACATGCTGAAAATATAACTGCTATTTGATCTTTTTTTTGATTTTTTTCTTTTTCTTTTTCCATTCTTAAATATTCTTCATCTTTTTTAATCTTAGTTCCACATTTTTTGCATTTTTCTTCTCCAAATTTCATTGGATGTCCGCAACGCTGACATTTCATTTTACACTCTCTCCTTTTTGTAAATGCTTTTAATTCCACAAATTATATTGTATTACAATATAACATATCTTTCAATACATATAAAAAACACCATATCATTTTATATATATGGTGTCAATAATATTTATTAATCTTTAAACATTCATAAAGTATAACTTTTATATATAAATCATCAAAATCAATTCATATATGTATTTATTAAATAATAACATCTTTCTTTTGTCGATGTAGCAAGAGAATCAAAATATACCCAATTTTCTTCAGATTCGGTTGTATTATCAGAACCAACTGCTTTAGATGCAATTTCATCTTTTTTATTTATCCACTCTATCTCATCTTCTTTTAGTTCTTGTGCTTTTTCACTATCTAATTTAGAGGATATCTCTTGATATATCATATTTAGTACTGTATCGTATTTTTTATAGATTTTACTGGTATAATCTAATAACTTTTCTTCTCCTCCATCTAGTTCCGAATTAGCTATTTTTTCAACTTCGCTATCTAAATTATTCATCATTTTTAAATATTTTTCTTTTTTATTTATTGTTGCTTTTTCTTTTGATTCAATCTGTTCTACTTTTTCTAGATCAGTATTTTTTTTTGATTTTATATTTGTATTACTTTCATCTTCTTTATATTTACCACTAGTGTCTTTTAATATTTTTAATTCTGATTTTTGATTATTTTTATTTGACTCTATATTTTTACCAGCGTTAAAATATCTATATGTTACACCAATTCCCAAATATAATACAGAAATCAATAATATAAAGAAAATAATTTTATTTAATATATTGGTTTTTATTTTATTTTTTCTATTATTTTTTTTATCTTGTGACAAACTTGTTATCTTTTCTCCACAGACGGAACATAGTTCTTCATCTTTTTCTGCTTTTTTCCCACATTTAGGACAGAAATCAGTCATTTAATCACTCCTTCCGTTTGATAGCATTGAATTATAAACCTACCTATCAAAATATTTATCTATTCATTTCGCTATTTCATTAGCTTAGTTTTTATTTATAATTTGGAACCGATAGATTTTTAATTCTATATATTTTCAATCTAATACAATATTCTAGTTTTTTAATACTTTTTCTATTATGTGCTTATTTATTATGAATTTATTTTTATTCTCATATTTTAATAAATTTTATTACTCATTTTATACTGTCTTTTTATTATATATCATATTTCAATTTATTAACAGAAAAAAAATTGTAACCTTTTGAAGTTTTTTGAGTTTTCATATAAAAAAACATACTTTAATCAAAGTATGTTTTAATTAATCTATTTATAGTCTTTAAATCCATTTTTAAATGCTTCTATAAATACTCTTTTAGCTTTAGGTTTTTGAGTTATTTTTATAGGATTATCATTTTCTAGTTCTTCAAACATTTTTTTTGCTTCTTTTTCTATATTGTTTTCTTTTCCACCATTTGCTTTATATTCTTGTCCTGAAAGAAAGCCATTTTCTTTTATAGCAGTTTCTAACTCAGAATCTAGTTCTTCTGCTTCATTTTGCTTTTTAACTTCTTCAACAACGCCTGTTATTATATTATTCGCATCTTTTTTATCGTCATTTTCATTATTATCAAGATCTTCTTCTACAGTTTGGTTATTTTCAACAATACTTGAATCTTCATCATTTATACCTCTTACTTTTGTTATATCTTTTCTAGCAAGAGCCATATATCTTTTAAACTCAGAAAAATGTTCTTTAAATTTAATTATATCTTTATCGTATTTATTATGATTAGATATAGTATTTTTACTTGCTTTTTTTATATCTTTATAACATTTTTTTAGATATTTATTAGCATTATAAATATTATCATATTTATATTCAAGACCTTCAACTTTAGTTAAATTCTTTTCTATATTACTAGTTATTTTATCAACTGATTTTTGAGTTCCACCTTTATGTCTTATTTTATCAACTGAAAGTATATCCTCTCTCAATTTATTATAATATTTATATACTTGTGTATAATCACTTACTATTCCATTAACATTTTTATCCGTAACTTTTGTTTCTAAATCTTTTGTACAACCTGTAGCAAATATTGATGTAATAAGAACTGTACAAAAGACTAAAATTTTAATTTTTTTTGACATTAGTTAATCTCCTTTCTTACTAAAATTTACATTACTATACCTATATAAGTTTAATGTATTTAAAGAAAAAAGTCTATATTATTTTTAAGTAAAAATTTTATTAAATTATATATTATTCTTTTAGAAAAAAAATAATGGACAGTATATAAATACCGCCCATTATTTTATATAAATTTATATTTATTTACAAAAAGTTTCTGCAACGTGTGCTTTTATTTCTTCTGCTGTTCCCATAGTTAATACTTCTTCAGCAAATTTTTTCATATCTGATTCATTAACAGAAGTTATTAATTTTCTAGCTGGAAGTATTGATATTGGTGACATTGAGAATTCATCAAGACCAAATCCAAGAAGTATTGGTATCATCATTTGATCTCCTGCTGCTTCTCCACACATTCCTACCCATTTTCCTTCTTTATGAGCATTGTCTATAACTAATTTTATTAGTCTTAACACTGCTGGGTTGAACTGATTATAAAGATAGCTTATTTTCTGATTCATTCTATCAACAGCTGTTGTGTACTGTATTAAATCGTTTGTTCCTATTGAGAAGAAATCAACGTGTTTAGCAAGTACATCTGATATTATTGCAGCTGATGGTACTTCTATCATCATACCTATTTCAACATCTTTAGAGTATGCTATACCTTCTGCATCAAGTTCAGCTTGTACTTCTTTAACTACTTCTTTAGCTTTTAATAATTCTTCTAATGAAGATATCATTGGGAACATTATTCTTAATTTTCCATATACACTTGCTCTATATAGTGCTCTTAACTGAGTTTTAAATATATCAGTTCTATCTAAACATAATCTTATAGCTCTGTATCCTAAGAATGGGTTCATTTCTTCATCTAGAGGAAGATAATCTAATTTTTTATCTCCACCTATATCAAGAGTTCTTATAACTATCGGTTTTCCACTCATTCCTTCTAATACTGCTTTATATGCTTCAAACTGAGTTTCTTCTTCTGGTAATTTATCTGAATCCATATATAAGAATTCTGTTCTATATAGACCTACACCTTCAGCATCATTTTTTATTAAACCTTCTATATCATTTGGTGTACCTATATTACCAGCTAATTCAACTTTTTTACCATCTAGTGTTATAGATTCTTTACCTTTTAATAATTCTAATGCTTTCTTTTCTTCTTCAAATGCTGCTTTTTTAGCTGCATAAACTGCTTTAGTTTCTTCATCTGGATTTACTATAACTTCACCAGTATCTCCATTGAATACAACAAAATCTCCATCTTTAACGTTTTCTGTTATATCAGTAAGACCTACTACAGCTGCAATTTCAAGTGTTCTTGCCATTATAGCAGTATGAGAAGTTCTTCCTCCTATATTTGTAAGGAATCCTAAAACCATTTTTTTATTCATTGTTGCTGTATCTGACGGAGTTAAATCGTGAGCAATTAAAACTACTTCTTCATCTAATGCAGATAAATCTACAACTTTTATTCCTAAAAGATGTCTTAAAACTCTATTTGTTACGTCTTTTATATCTGCTGCTCTTTCTCTCATATATTCGTTATCCATTGACTCGAACATAGATACAAACATTTCTTTTATTTCATTTAATGCATAATCAGCATTAACTTTTTCTTCTGTTATTTTTGCTTCTGCTGCTCCAGTTAACTCTGGATCTTCAAGAACTAAAAGATGTGCACCAAATATTTCTGCTTCTTCTTCACCTAATTCTTTTGCAGCTTTTTCTTTTACTTTTTCAAGTTCTGATTTTGATATTTCGACAGCTTCTCTTAATTTAGATATTTCTGCTTCTACATCTGTTATTGATTTTTTTTCTATTACAAGCTCTTTATGTTCAACTACAAGAGCCTTCCCAAGTGCTACACCAGGAGATGCTCCAGTTCCTTTGAATGACATATTAATATCCTCCTAAAAAAAGATTATTTATATTATTCTTATTCACCAAATCCTGATTCAACCATTTCAGATAATTTAGCTATAGCTGCTTCTTCATCTTCTCCATTAGCTATTAGTGTAAATTCAGTTCCTTTTGATAATCCTAAACTCATTACACCCATTATTGATTTAGCGTTTACTTTTTTACCATTTGATTCTATTTCTACTGTTGATTTGAATTCAGATGCTCCTTTAACGAACATTCCTGCTGGTCTAGCGTGTAATCCTGTTGCATTTACAACTGTTAATTTTTTTTCCATTTTAAATTCCTCCTGAAATATTTTCAATTTTATTTATTATCTATATCTACCACTTTTTAGTGGGACTTTTTTCGTCCGACGGTATTATATTTGCTCCCACCCGACTATCTTTTAATATTATACTACTAAATTTTGTTTTTTTCGACTACTTTCAGTAATAATTTTATTAAAAAATTTTTTAACTTAATTTTTAGCAATTTGTATATATTAATAACTTATTTAAAGTACTTTATTGATTGTATTTATTGATAAAAAAAATTATTTATGATGTTTAAAGTTGTATATGATACACTATTTAAAATTATTTATTAGACACTCTACAACTGCTGATTTTTTATAATCATTTCTTTGTGGTATTGCAAGTCTAATGTTATTTTTCTTATAATTTTTATAATCAAAATATAAATTGTTATATGCATCTTTTATTACAGAGTTCACATCGTAAACTTTTATTCTGTTTTTATTATTTTTTTCTAGTATATTTTCATACAAAGACAAATATAAATCTTTATATGAAAAAGATTTTGGTAAATTTAATACTTCTCCAATTTTAGGTACAATAACTTCCATCAATGTTCTTAAGTCAGGGTTTCTTCTTATGTTTAAGACTTTACATAAAAATTCTATATCTTTTTTAGAAATTCTTCTTATCTTTTCAAAACATAAATCTTCTGTAATATTTTCTGTATTTCTAAAATAAAATCTAACGCCATCATATTTACCAAAAGTTTTCATAGTATCCAAATAACCTAAATTTATATTTTTTTGTATATGATCTCTATCCTTATTCATAGATCCACCCAAATATTCTGATGGATATACTACAGTTAAATTTAAGTCATTATGCTTTCTTATACTCATAGTACCTTGTAAATTATCTTGTATTCTAATAGCAACTATATCTTTATATCCCTTTTTTTCTAACATTCCTATTGGTAAGTTATCTACAAACATACCATCCACATACAACTTATTATCCATTATATTCATTTTAAAAATTGGTAAACTTGCACTGGCTATTAAATAATCAACTAACCTACCTTTTTCTATATCTTCTAAAAATAATGATTGTGGATTTAATTTTTTATCAATGTACATAGTTACCATTCCAAAATCAATACCTCTATTTCTTATCTTTTCTTCATCTAAAGTCTTTTCTAACATCTCTCTTAGTGGAGTAATATCTATTCCATCATTTTCTTTAAATGATTTTTTTATAAGAGAAAATATTTGATTCATCTGTTTCATGTTAGTATCTATATCTTTTAACTTTTCATATGTTTCAAAATCAACATTTATAAAATGCTTATAATCGTATTCAAGCCATATTTCTTCCATTATTTTTATATCACCCTGTACTATATAAGCTCCATTTAATGCTCCTATTGATGAGCCTGTAATTCCTTGAAAATCCATGCCCATCTCATTTAAAGCTTTATATGCTCCTATTTGATATGAACCTTTTGTTCCACCACCTTCAAGAACTAGACCTCTCATAATACACCTCTTTTTTATAAAGCGTTAATTAAAAATATCTTCTTCTATTAATAAGTCTATATCTTTTATTAACTCTTTTATTTCATCAGATTTTTTTTTATTTTCTAATAAATATTTTTCTTTTTCTAATGTACTTTTTTGAATGCTATTATTTATATTATCTAATATATCATCTTTTTTTTCCATAATTTTTTTAGAATAATTTTCTATTTTTTTATAATTATCTCCTTTTAAAATCTTTATATCCATAACTTTATTTGGATAATAATCATAAATTCCTCTACTCATCTTTTTCGCACCTATTTTATAATACCTATCATAAATAGATGAGTTTAATAATGCTACTATATATTCATAAGAAAAAATCTTTTCACATTCTTCTTTAAGATAAAAAGAATATACATCTGCACTACTATATAAATTATCATAATCTAGTGCAAATTTATTATCTCTAGATTTATAAGGATACATAACTTTTTTTCTTTCAAAAAGCTTTTTTTCTCTTCCCCATTGTAATTCATACCACTTTCTTATACCTTTTAAGCATTCTCTTCTATTTTCTAACTTTTTTTTATATGGTTTTATACATGTTTCTAAAGCATAATCATATTCTTCATCATTATCTATATCATTAGAATATATTAATTTATAATTTATATTTTTTATTACATATTTATCTATATCTTTATTTTTTACCCATTGTTTTAATAGTTTACTGTCTATATTTTTAATTCTATCGTCATCTTTTTTTAGAATAAATGCTTTATCACATCCAGTTATTATTCCTTGAAAACTCTCAGCTATATCAGATAATCTATATTTTGCTTTTTCTTCTATTTTTAAATATAAATCCATATCTTTTTCATTAGCTATAATCCAGTTGGATTGTAATTTTTCTGTATCTATTATTAGCCTTTCAAAAATCTCATCTTTTTCTTTTAATTCTTTTATTGATATCTCACTTTTTCTTTTCTTCATACATACATATTTATCTGATTTTTTTCTATAAATATTAGTTTTTTCTATTCCATATCCTTTTTTTCTCATTTTTATTATACAAGCAGATATCCCTATATAAGTAAAAACTTCATCCCCTAAAAAATCTATTAATTCTTCTATTTCAGCATTTTTTTGTATATATTCTCTTAAAAGAAATGCTGACATACTTTCTAAAAAATACCTTGGCGTTATAAGATGTATTACACCATTGTCTTTTAATATATCTAATGAATTTTTATAAAAGCAAAAATATAAATCTGATTTATCTTTATAAACATCTTTGTATTCTTCTAATATAAATTCTTTATATTCTTTTGTTAGATGTTTATGTCCTACATATGGAGGATTTCCTATTATTACATCAAATTTAGTATTCCATTTTATTTTTAACCCATCTTCTA
Organism: Peptacetobacter sp.; assembly: GCF_029264495.1. Lineage (GTDB taxonomy): Bacteria > Bacillota > Clostridia > Peptostreptococcales > Peptostreptococcaceae > Peptacetobacter. The sequence continues at coordinate 15,228 of NZ_JARIBH010000030.1, read as the reverse complement.
TATATATATTTAATTTTACATTTTCATTTCTTTCTATATTTGCTTTTTCTAATAATAATTTTTTAGCAATTTCAACTGCTTTTTTATCTATATCAGTAGCATAGATACAGTTTTCGAGAATATATTTAGGTATATTTTCTTCTTTAAATATATCATTATTATATTTTTCTAATAGTTTATCTGAGTTTTTAATAAATTTAATCTTTAATTTTTCGAATACTTCTAATAAAAAGTTTCCACAACCACATGATGAATCTAAAATTTTTGGACATGGATTTTCTATTACATCAATATCTTTTATAGTATCATCTACAATATATTCTACTACTTCTTTTGGTGTATAATATATTCCATATCTTTTTCTTTTTTCTATATCTAAACTTTTTTCGTATATTCTAGAATCTTCAAATTTATCCATAACAATTACCTCAAAATAAGTAAATATATTTTATTTATTTTACATTAGTTTTTTCCATTTTTCTTATCTAAAAATGAAAGCGTTCCTTGCATTATACCTTCAGCTAGCATATCCTGATATTTATTATTTTTAATTTTTTCCATATCAGATACATTAGTTATAAATCCACATTCAACTAAAACTGCTGGCATTGTAGTTTCTCTTAAAATTTCAAAGTTGTTTTGTAAAATACCCCTATTCATTATATCTATATATGCTGATGTAGTTTGTTGCACTGATTCTGCAAGTTCTTTAGATCCATCTGTAGCTCCTCCTCTATACCATGTTTCTAATCCATTTGCATCTCCAAATTTTTTTTGAGCATTTAGATGTATAGATATCAATGCATCTGCATTTGCTCTTTTAGCTATTTCTGCTCTTTCTTCTAAACTTACATACTTATCTTCTGTTCTTGTCATAGTTATATTTACATCTGATTCTCTTCCTAGTCTAGATGCTACTTTTTTCGCTATTTGAAGAGCTATATCTTTTTCATATATTGTATCAGTGCTATCTATAGAACCTTTGTCATTACCACCATGACCTGCATCTATTACTATATTATATTTTTTTGAAACATCTTTTTTTTCATCTTTTAAATCATATTGGTTTTTCTCAATCTCATTTTTATCTAAACTTTCATTATCTTTAGTATTTGATATACTTACACTAGATTTTGTATCTTTATTCATTATTTTTTGTACACCTTTTGTTCCAAAAAATACTACTATTATTACTAATAATATTGATAAAATTATTTTTATTTTTTTATTTATTCTCAATTTTTTACTTTTATGTTTTTGTGGATTATTATCTTTTTTTGTGTTATTACTTACTTTTTTTGAATTATTTTTCTTATTATTTATTTTTTTATGACTTGATTTTTGTTTTAAATTATTATTTTTTGTTTTGTTTGAATTTTCTTTTTCTTTATTATGATTTTTATTTAAATTATTATTTTTCTTTTGTTCTTTGCTTTTTTTAGATAAATTATTTTTATTTGTATTTACTTTTTCATTTCTTTTTCTGTCTATATATATAACATTACTTTTTTTTGATTTTTTACTATTATTATTCGTTGTCATAGTATCACCTTTTTCTCTGTATTCCTTATTATTCTAGCATTTAATAAAATTTTTTTCAACGAAATCGATTTTATCATTTTTCATTTAAAGCATTAAAAAAGCAGGTTATATAACCTGCTTTTTTAAAATTATAAGTCTTTTGGGATTAATTTATATTGTCTCTCTATTTGTGAGATAAGATAGTTTCAGATGTTATTATTGGATTCATAACATCATAATTTGATGCTGTTGTTTTTATATCCATTTTTTCTTCCTTATTAATAAAATCTCTTGATGTTATTATTGGATTCATTATATCTTTTTCAGCTACTTTATTTAATTCTAAATCATCATTTTTTATTTCTTCTTTAATAAAATTTCTTGATGTTATTATTGGACTCATTTCATCAATATCTAAAGATATTTTTATTGTATTTTTGTCTGCTTCTTTTAAATCTGAAGGTCTTGATGTTATTATTGGCTTTAGATAATTAGTATTTTCACTTACTCTTTCCATTGCACTAACACCTTGAAGACCAACTCCTGATGCTAATACCACTGCTGTAATTGCTGATACTAATATTTTTTTTACTTTTAGCTTTTTCATAACTGTCCCCTCCATTTATATAAACAATATATTTTAAATCTTGTTTGATATTTATTTATCTTTTTCTTTGATTATAGTTTAACAAAAATATTCCAAAAAGTAAAGCCTTTTTCGATAAATTGTAATAAATTTTTTTATTTTTTTATACAATTTTAATAATTAGGTAAAATATCCATTTTTATCCATTTTTACAAGAAAAATTCTCTCTTTGACTTATCTTTCAAGTCATAATAATATTTATTTTATAAATTTTCTGAATAATCTTTATTTATTCAACAACCTACATCTTTGTTATAAGTTGTATCCATTTTTATTATTTTTTTATTTTTTTCATATTTTATATTTTAAAAATAGTTATTTTTTTAACTATATGTATGGTAATATATTTTATAATTTACAATTTATACTATTTTATATATTGAATTTGAATATATTTTATCATTTAATGCATATTTTCAAGATTAATTTAATATGTAATACTAAAAATAATTTTTATAATAAAAAGACTTAGATATAATTATTAAATACCTAAGTCTTTTACTTTATTTTATGTAATTTTTTATTTTTTATATAGTTATATCTAAAACTTCTTTTATCTTTTCCAATACTCCATTTTCATCATTTCTTCCAGCTATAAATCTAGCCTTTTCTTTTAATTCATCAATAGCATTTTCCATAGCATAACTATAGTACCCACACTCTATAAGTTCTAAATCATTCATTTGATCTCCAAATATCATTATTTCATCATCTTTTAATCCATATTCTTTTTTTATCGTCTCTAAAGCCTTTCCTTTTGTAACACCTTTTTTCATTATATCTAACCAATGTTCTCCAGATGTACAAACACTCATTCTTTCACCAAATTTATCAAAATAAGGTTTGCAATTGTTTATTATAAGCTCTCTATCATATATAGACACTTTTAAAATTTCTTCATTAACTTCTTTTAAATCATCAACTACTGTTACATCTGCACAATAAATTTTTAATGTTTCTAAAAATTCTTCATCCTTACACTCTACATAGGCTGTATATTTAGTATTTACAAGGATTTCCATTGTTTTTGATTTTCTTGCAAAATCTATTATTTCATTTACACTTTCTTTATCAATAGGATCACATAATAATTCTTTCCCTTTATATACTGCAAAAGTACCATTTTCTGCTATGTACATCATCTTGTCTTTTACTGATTCAAATGTTCTAAGAAGGCTAGGGTATTGTCTTCCACTTGCAGCCATAAATATTATTCCTTTTTTATCAATTTCATTAAAGACAGCTTCAAATTCTTCATTAAGATTACCACTATTATCTAATATTGTACCATCTAAATCAGTCACAATAAGTTTTATCATTTTATTCCTCCAATTTACTTTTTTAGCCATTCTTTAATATACTCTAGATAAATAGATTTTTCAAGAATTTTAATTGAATAAAAATATTATTAATTACATTTAATTCGAATAATATAATATAAAAAGCTAAAATCTATTGAATATTTCTCGATATTCTAATATAATTATAAGATGATTTTATAATCTTTTTATAAAATTTATAAACTAAATAATTAAACTAAGTAATATGATAGGTTAAGAAAGAAGGGATTTTTTTGTCTAGACTAAAAAAACTAGTTATTGTTCTGTCTGTTCTTGTAATAGCTTTTCCAACATGTGTTTTTGGTTATGTTTACAGTAGATTGAAAACTGTTCAAGACACCGATTCAGCATTCGATGCTTTAGAAAATCTAAATCATAAAAACGATAAGAACATAACAAATATTCTTCTTCTTGGTACAGATGGTAGACCTGGTGAAAATGCTCAAAGATCCGATGCTATGATGATTCTTACTGTCGACAATAAAAATAAGAGTCTTAAACTTACATCTCTTGGACGTGATACTTATGTAGATATACCTGGTCACGGTAAACAGAAGTTGACTCATGCTTATTTTTATGGAAAAGCAGATTTACTTATTGAGACTATAGAAGAAAACTTTAAATTAGATATTCATGATTATGCTCAGGTTGATTTTTATTCATTTATGGATATAATAAATGTCCTTGGTGGCGTAGTTGTAGATGTTCAAGAAAGTGAACTAAAAGAATTAAATAAATTTATAAACGAAACATATAGTTGGTACAATCATAAAGATAAAGGCGAAATAAAATATGTCACTAAAGCCGGTAGACAAAATTTAAACGCTTATCAGGCTTTATCATTTGCTCGTATTAGAAAAAATGATGGTACTATGGAAAGAGACAGTAGACAAAGACAAGTTATAGAGGCTATGGTAAAAAAATTAAAAGGTCTTCCTATTTCAAAATATAATGATCTTATGAATTCTGTACTTCCATATGTAAAAACTAATATGTCTCCTTCGACTATTTTAGGTCTTGCTAAAGATGTTCTTTTCATAGGAAACTTTAATATAACTTCTCTTCAATTCCCACTTCATCCTGAATATGAAGTAAGACTTGGAAAAGCTGGTTATGTTATACCATTTGAAGAATATGAAGTTGATATACTTCATGATTTTATATTTAAAGATATAGTTCCTACAAAAGAACTTATTAAAAATGCCGAAAAACAATATGGTCGAACAAAATATGAAGAAGAAACATCTTCTCGTTATTCAAGTAATGATGATGATAATGACAATAGTTATGATGATGATAATGACAATTATCATTCTAATAGTTCAAATAGTTCTTCTCACCATTCAAATTCTAGCAACTCTAGTAATTCTGATTCAGATGACTCTAGTTCAGGTGATTCTAGTTCTAATGATTCTAGTGATTCTAATTCAGATGACTCTAGTAGCTCAGATAGTGGAGAAACTTTAGAATAGTAATTTTACCCTCTGATTAATTCAGAGGGTTTTTTATATTATAAAAGCATATAAAATATAACAATATATTCACTTGAATTACTTGCAACTCTTTAATATAATAGAAAAGTAACTTATATATTCTTAATCTAAGTATTTATAAGTTTTATATTTAATTTTAGAAAGAAGGGTTTATTTTGCCAGACAAAAAAAATAGTACGTCTAACAAAATAAGAAGGGTTAGCACGTCTTCATCTAAATCTACTAGTTCTTCACGCTCAAATAATGCTAATAATGTTCAAAGATCTTCTAGTAGAAATAGCTCTTTAAACAGCAATATTAGAAGAAGTTCTGATAACAGAACTCCTCAAAGAAGAACTAGCAAAAAAAATATAAGTGCTTCAAATAGGACTTCTAAAAAAGATCCTATAAACCCTAGTCTTAATAATATAAGTTTTTCTGACGGAAATAAAAATAGACAAAAATCAAATAATACTTCTTCAAGAAATAGTAGTTCTGCTAGACATGCTAGAAATTTAGAAAGAAAAAGAAGAAAAAAATTAAAAATAAAAAGAATAATAGTTTTAATACTTATTCTTGTTTTAGCTTTCCCAACTATAAGTGCTATATCTTTTGTAAAAAAAGTAGCTGATGCATATGATCCTACTATTGCAAGTGGAGTATTTGATAATATAACTCATATAAATAAAAAAGGTATCACCAATATACTTCTTCTTGGATCTGATGCTAGAGCTGGCGAAAAAGACTCTAGAACTGATACTATGATGATTTTTACCATAGACACTATTCATAAATCTTTAAAGCTTACATCATTAGCTAGAGATTCTTATGTTAATGTTCCTGGTCATGGCAATACAAAACTTACACATGCATATTACTATGGAGGAGTAGAACTTTTAACTCAAACTATAGAAGATAATTTTGGTATTGATATACATAATTATGCTTTGGTTAATTTCGAATCATTTATGTACATTATTGATGCAATTGGTGGTGTAACTGTTGATGTAAAAGATTCTGAATTAAATGAGCTTAATAAGTTTATTCCAGAAACATATTATTGGTATAAAGATAAATCTAAAGAGATGCAACTTATAACTTCTCCAGGAAGACAAGTTTTAAATGGATATCAAGCTTTATCATTTGCTCGTATAAGAAAAAATGACTCAGCTTTTGAAAGAGATCGTCGTCAAAGAGATGTTGTTCAAGCTGTTTTCTCTGGTGTTAAATCAATATCCATATGGCAGTATCCTAAACTGTTAAATGCTGTTCTTCCTTATTTAAAAACTAATATGAAGACAACAGAAATTGTATCTTTAGGTATGTCTATTATACGAATGGGAACTTTAAATATAAAACAGTTTGAATTCCCTATAACAGATTCACCGTATTCTATAGAAGGTAAATATAAAAATGCTGGTTGGGTTATAAGATTTGATGAAAGATCAGTAAAAATACTACAAGATTTTATATTTGATGATAAGGAATATATAAAATAAAAATTTGTATATTATGTGTCGTAATAAAAAAATCCTATGAAATTTAATTTCATAGGATTTTTTATTATTATATTTCTTTTAATAATTTAATCTCTTCTCTATTTTAAGCTTTCTAAAATTTTATTAAAACTAGAATTAACTATTCCTCCACCAATTCTAAATACACAATTTGATTTTTTAGAATTAAGTATATTTATTTGTTCTGTATCTAAAGATTGTCCCGCTATTACTATAGGTGATTTAGTTCTTGCTGCATAAGCACCAACACTTATTGCATCTACAAGTGGTCTATTTTTCGTAACAAATACAGTATTATATTCATTTTGAGTATATAATTTTTTTATAACTCTAGCATTAGTCTGATTCCTATTAGCACCACCAATTCTGTTGTTTAAAACATTTTCTGATACTATAGAATTTATTTCATTTAGTATATTATTTGATAAAACTTCATCTCCACCTAAAAAATATGCTGTTTTAATATCATTTGATGATATCCAATTTTTCACATTTGAATTTATGTAATTTTTATTTGTCACTATTATAGGAGCTTTTTCTTCTGCTGCTTTTGATACTATTGATAAAGCATCTGCTTCACCTTTTTCACCAGCTATATAAATTTTATTTACATTTTTTAAACAGTCTATTTCTTTTGCTATATTCATAGATAAATCTGAAATATCTGTTCCAGAAATTCTTTTTATTTTAGCATTAGGAACAGCATTGTGTATAATATTTTCTGATACACTACTTATTGAATTATTAACTCCTGATATAACTATTTCTGATGGATTTAATCTTTTTATTTCTGATAGTACTTCATTTTTTACTTTGCTATTATCAACTAAAAGTATAGGTGAATTATATACAGATGCAAGTGGATTTGCTATTATTCCTTCTAGCTCATTATATCCATTTACTATTACAACTTTAGATGATGAATTCCAACCCTTTTTACTTATTTTTATAGCTGTATCATATCTATCTCTTCCTAGAATTTCTGTAACTTGTGGTAATTTTGTATTTGATTGATTTTGACTTCCATTGTATGAGCCATACATACTCTTTAAGTCATTATATATATTGCTATTATTCACTATATCTCTAGCTGAGAAATACATACTACCTTTTACAGTATCGTATTTTTTATTTATACTTATTTGATTTTTTATTTCTTTAGCTATATTCTGTCCGCCATAACTTTCTTGACCTTTTTTATATATTCCTTGTCCTATGTAAAGATCTACATCATATCCTTTTACTTCGTTTGCCCACCATTTTACAAGTTTTGAGTAATCTGCAACTTTTAAACCTATTGGCCAATAAATCTGAGGAACTATATAATCTACATATCCTTTTCTTATCCAAGTTCTTGAATCAGCATACATATTTGTATATGATTGACTTCCTGAAGTTTCTGAACCATCTGGACAAGATGTTGATTTATTTCTCCATATACCAAATGGACTAACTCCAAATTCACATCCTTTTTTAGTATTTACTACAGCTTTTACTTTTCTTAATAATGTATTTACATTTTCTCTTCTCCAATTATCTCTATTCTGACCCTTTCCATACTTATCATATGAAACATTATCTGGGAATGATGATGATGGATAGAAATAATCATCAAAATGTACACCATCTATATTATAATTGTCTACTACTTCTTTTATTGTTCTAACAATATAGTCTACTACTTGAGGATTACCTGGATCATAATACATTTTTCCATTATATTTTATAACCCAACTTGGATTTTTTCTAGCTGGATGAGATGGTACAAGTGAATTTAAATCTGTACCTGATGATGTAACTCTATATGGATTAAACCATGCATGTATATCCATTCCTCTTTTATGAGCTTCACTTACTGCAAATTCCAAAGGATCATATCCTGGATTTTTACCTTGTGTTCCAGTTAAATATTTAGACCAAGGATTTATAGATGATTTATACAATGCATCTGATTCTGGTCTTACTTGTAATACTATTGTATTTATACCACATCCTTTTAATTTGTCCATTAACTGTATTAATTCTGATTTTTGTTTTGATGCATTATTTTTTGTTTTGGGCCAATCTAAGTTATATACCGAAGATACCCAAGCTGCTCTCATTTCTTTTTCTTGTGCATATGATGTACTTTTATAAGAAATACTTCCTATTACTAACATCATAGCCATTGTTATAGTTGCTATTTTTTTTAATACACTTTTCATTTTTACCTCCTTCTTAAGTACTAATTTCTCCTAATTATATATTTTATAATATATTTTGATTATTATAAACATAAATTATGTAAAAAAGCGGTAAACATATATTTACCGCTTTTTCTTTTCATTTTGATTTAATTTTAATTTATTGGTTAAGAGTATATATTATAACTGTTATAAACAGATATAAACTTTTTTATTTTAAACAACCCTTCTTGCAACTATCATTTTTCTTGATGATAATTTACTAATTTTTACTACATCTCCAGTCTGAGGTGCATGTATATATTGGTCATTTCCTAAATACATTCCTACATGACTTACAGAATTTCCTCTTCCGAAAAATACTAAATCCCCCGGTTTTAATTCTGATTTTGAAACTTTTTTACCAAAATTTGACTGCTGTCTAGATGTTCTTGGTAATGTTACTTTAGCTCCATTCTTGTAGGCATAATACATTAATCCTGAGCAATCGAATGAATTAGGTCCTGTAGCTCCCCATTTATATGGTTTACCAAGTTTTGATTTTGCAACTTTTATAGCTGCTTCTGCTTTTGAATTTGTAGCTTCTGGAATTGTAACATAAGAAGCTCCTACCCAACCAGTTTTTCCACTCTCAGTTGTAACATTGTACCATCCATTTTTTGAACCTTTTATTTCAACATAGTCATCTGTGTATATTTTTTCTATAACTTTAGCATCTGATGATGCAGATTCTCTTACATTTAAAAAATCACATTTTAAAATTTTTCCTACTTTATTAGGAGAAACAACGCCATCAGCTCCAAATTTATATAGAGTACCTCTAACATCTCTAAAGCTATTTTTTACCATTTCTCCTCTAGCATTAAAGTAATATGTTTTACCTTGAATCGTTCTCCACATACTAGTTGCTAAAGAGTAATCGTTTAAGAAATAGTATCTATTTCCATCTTTCTCTTTCCAACCTTTTTCTTTAACACCATTTCTATAGTAATAATATTTTCCATTTTCTAATTTTACTCCATCTTTTGCAGAAGTCCTTGTTTCACCAATTTCTATTGCTTTTATATCACCTATTTCTTCTGCACTTATCTGTGTATCTGCATTTGTTACTATTATCGCTCCCGATATCATAACCGCAGCCATAAGTCTTGCGAAAAACTTATTTCTAAATATCTTTGTCATTAATCAACCTCCTCAATTATGATCTATAGATAGTGGGTATTTATAAATCATTTTTTGTAGTTCCTCTTACTACATTTCCAATTGTAACATAATGGTTACAAGTATACAAGGTTTTTGTAACATTTTTGTAACTTTTTTGTAACTTTTAACCCGTATTTAACAAAAAAATATACTATTTTCTATGTTTTTATGTCATTTTTGCTATTTTTATATGTTTATAAATATAAAAAGTTACATATGTTGAATTTTATGTAACAATTTCCTATATTACGATTAATACAAAAGACCCATTTGATTTATATATCAAATAGGTCTTTCTTTAAATTATATTTCTCTTGTATATTTTCTTAACCATTCAGTTTCTTCTTCATTTAAATAAGGAGATATTTTTTCAAATACTGTTTTATGATATGCATTTAAGTATTTTATATCGTCACTATTCATAACTTCTGGAACAATTCCATCTAAATCAAATGGTATATAAGTTATAGTTTCAAAATTCATAAATTGTCCATATTCATTTTTATCTGACATACAAACAAGTAGTTCATTTTCTAAACGTATACCATGAGAACCTTCTATATATATACCTGGCTCATCAGTTAATATCATTCCTGGTTCCATAGGATGAGTATCTCCAGCTCTATATCTCCATCTAAAGTTTGTAGGTGGTTCATGTATGTTTAATAAGTATCCCATACCATGTCCTGTACCACATTTATAATCTAAACCTCTTTCCCATAGAGCTTTTCTTGCTAATATATCTAAATTCATTCCTGTACATCCCTGTAAGAAAGTAGCATTTGCAAGACGTAAATTACACATAGCTACTAAAGTGAAATGTTCTTTTATTTCATCTGATACTTCTCCAAGTACAAATGTTCTTGTTATATCTGTTGATCCTTCCCAGAATCCTGCTCCTGTATCTGTTAAATAGACACTTCCTTCTCTAAGTCTTACATCAGTTTCTGGACTTGAGCAGTAATGCATCATAGCTGCATGATCTGCATATGCTGATATAGGTTCAAAACTTGGTCTTATGAAATTACCTAACTCCATTCTGAATTCATCTAATTTTTCAGCAGCACTCATTTCAGTTATTTCCATTTTTTCTACATTTTCTTTAACCCATTTCATAAATTTGATATGTGCTATAGAATCTTTTATTTGTGCTTTACGCATATTTTCTACTTCAACATCATTTTTCATAGCTTTAAATAAAACTTCTGGATTTCTTTCTTCAACTTTAGCTACACCTTCAGGAATATTACTATATATTGCATAATTTAATCTTGCAGGGTCTACAAGTATAGTTTCTCCTGCTGGTATTTTTTTAGTATCTTCATAAACATCATTATATGGATGAACAAATACATTTATTTCATCAAATTCTTTTTTCATTTCATCAGTTAATTTATTTTCATCTACATATAAATCAACTTTGTCCATTGTAACTACCATATATGATAAAACTAATGGGAAGAATTCTATATCATCTCCACGCATATTTAATGTCCAACATATATCATCTATAGTAGTTACTGTATGATATGTTGCACCACAATTTTTCATATATTCACGAATTCTATTTATTTTGCTTTCTGCACTTTCTCCAGCATATTTTTCATCTAGTTTAAAAGCTGGTTTTTCTGATAATGCAGGTCTATCAGTCCATACTTCATCTATTAAATCTACTTCATATTTTATTGTAGCATTTTTAGATTTAACTATCTCTTCATAGCTTTGTCCATCTCCCATAGCTACAACTCTACCATCAAAACCTAAACAATTTCCTTCTACTATTGTATTTTTTAAATATTCATTTATTGTAGGTACACCAGGCTCAGCCATTTTCATAAGTTCAACTCCTGAACCTTCTAACTGTTTTTCTGCCTGTGTAAAATATCTACCATCAGTCCATAATCTAGCTTCTTCTAGAGTTATTATTGCAGTACCTGCTGATCCTGTAAATCCTGTTATAAATTTTCTTGCTTTAAAATGTTCTCCAACATATTCTGTCTGATGGAAATCTGATGTTGGTACTACATATAAATCTATATTATTTTCTTTCATTAATTCACGAAGTTTTTCTATTCTTTGTTTAACGTTCACCCTATTTTTCCTCCCTATTTAAAATTATTAAAAAAAGCTACTTCATAAATTTGAAGTAGCTTTTTTATAATCCTTTTATTTTCTAAGCTTCTTCATCTTCTTCAACTAATTTAGATAATTTCTTATCTAGTGCAAATAGAACCACTGCAGATATAAATGCTATTACAGCTATACCTATACATACATGAGAGAATTTAAATCCTCCTTCAAATGTTTTTGCAAATATTGGTCCATATAATAATGAAGATATAAATGTTGCTATTCCCCAAACAGCCATCATTGTTGATAAGAAACGGCTTGGAGAGTATTTACTTATAAATGCATGTCCTAATGGTGAGAAGAACATTTCACCTAATGTTAGTAAGAATGCAAATATTAATAACCAAAGAACACTTATTTTAGCTCCACCACGAGCTATATCTAAAACAGCAAAGAATATATAAGATACACCTAATATTCCTATACCTACACCTGTTTTTTTGAATAAACTCATATCACCTTGAGGTCTAGCAGCTAATTTTCTCCATAACATAGCTGTTAAAGGTCCAAGTATTACACAGAACATAGAGTTTGCAGCATCAAACCAAGTAGTTGGTACTTCATATCCTGCAACAACCCAGTTCATATGCTGAGTCCAATAATAGTAAACTGGTAAATAAGCTAAGTTCCAGAATATCCAGAATATAACTGAGAAACCAGCTACAAGGAATATAGCAGCAATTCTTTTCTTTTCAACTTTAGTAAGAGGTTCATTACTTGCTTCTTTTTTATTAGCTTTTTCTTCTTTTTCTCTTTCAAGTTCTTCTGCTGTTTTTTCAAGTTTGAATGGTTTTTTACCTATTTCGCCCATGTAACGAGCACCTAACATAAACCATATAGCTCCTAGCCACATTGCTATAGCTGCTAATTTAAAACAAGGAGCAAAACCTAATATTCCATTTTTAGCAAATACATCTTTATAAAGTATACCTACTAAGAAAGTACCTACGAATGCACCTGCATTAACAAGTGTATAACGTATAGAGAATGCTGAGTCTATTTGATCTTTATCAGTTATTATACGACCGATTAAAGCACCAGTTTTATATAATCCAAGACCAACACTTACACAAAGTATCATAACATAAACCATTGCTGGTGATTTAGCAATTGATCCACACCAATAACCTATACCAACTATTACCATACCTACTGGAGTAGTATAACGACCACCTATATATCTATCTGCTATAACTCCACCTAGTAATGGTCCAAGATAAGCAAATGCTGTTAATAATGATTGCATTGTTGCACCTTGTGCATTAGAAAGACCTAATCCTCCAGTTGCAACTGACGCTGTTACGAAGATTAATATCAATGAACGACCTAAATAATATGCAAGACGTTCAAAGATTTCAGTTGTTCCACATACCCAAAATCCCTTTGGATATCCTTTTTTCTTTGTTTCTCCCATTAGATAAATCCCTCCTATTTTTTTAGCAAAATATAATTGCAATTCAGTACTTGCGAAAGATTTTAACAAACTTTATTTTTTAATGTAGTTATCCTCTTTCTATTTTTATTTTACTCTCTAATGAACTTTATATCAATTCTTTTTTTATTATAATAATATTTTTGTATTAATTTATATGATTATATTATTCAAAATAATATATTTATAGAATATAAATTACGTTTTCCCGCCAAAGAAAATTATTTTTTTATCAATTTTCCTCAATTTTTCATTCTTTTATTTACTTTATATATAAAATCCTTTAAAATATTCTGATTTTTTTTGAATTTATGTTTTATATTTTTATTGCTTTTCAAAGTTAAATTTGACATTAATTATAATTTTTTTTTATTAATTTTCACTATTTTTTATAATATTATTTCAATAATACGTTTTCCTCATTTATTTTTATATGATTTTTATATAATTATTTTTTTATATATTTTTTAACTTTATACCTTATCCACTGTATTATAAAAACACATAAAAAAAGAACGCTTATTAGCGTTCTATAATTATTTTATTTAAATATTTACTATTGTATAACTCTTCTTGCTGTTGCCATTGTTCTTGCTGATAATCTACTTATTTTAACAACATCACCAGTCTGTGGTGCATGTATATACTGATCATTTCCTAAGTACATACCAACATGAGTTATAGTTCCACCTCTACCAAAGAATACTAAATCTCCTGGTAATAATTCAGCTTTAGAAACTTTTTTACCTACTGTTGCCTGTTCTCTAGATACTCTTGGAAGAGATACATTTGCTCCATTTTTAAATGAATACTGCATTAATCCTGAACAGTCAAATGAGTTTGGTCCTGTTGCTCCCCATCTGTATGGTTTACCCATCTGAGCTTTTGCTACAGCTATTACTTTTTGTATTTTTGCATTTACTTCATATGATGTAAGATAGTCATCATTTACCCAACCTTGAAGTCCATCTTTAGTTTTTATTTCTGACCATCCATTTTTATCTTTTAATATTTGAACTACATCACCTGTATTTATTTTTCCTAAAACTTCTGATTTAGAATTAGCATCAGTTCTTACATTTAAGAAATCACATTCTAGAACTTCCGCATATTCTTCACCTTTTACTATTGTTCCATCTGCATTGAATCTGAACATTCCTTCTGATGTTTTTACAATTTCATTAGATGCCATTGTTCCATCTGCTTTAAAGTAGTATTTAACATTTCCTATTTCTCTAAACATTGAAGCAGACATTGTGTAATCTTTCATGAAATAGTATTTTTTACCGTTAGATTCAACCCAACCTTTTACTTTATTTCCATTTTTACGATAGTAAGTTTTGTTACCCTCTTTAACAAAACCATCTTTAGATGCTGCTCTTGTTACATCTACTGTATCTTCAGTTAATATCGCTACATCTGATATATCTGATATTTCATCAGCTTTTACTGTATTATTTCCTGCGAATACTGTAAGTGAACCAGCTATAACAACAGCTGCCATTATTTTTGATATCTTTTTGTTTATATTTAACGAATGCATTAATCGCCCTCCTGAAATTTACCTTTTAGTTAGTGGTTAATGTAGTAGAATTACTTTTATTTAACTCCACGTTTTATATTCTATCATAGCTTTATATAATAGACAATACCTTTTGTAACATTTCTGTAACTTTTTCTGTTATTTTTTGATACTTTTTGATATTATTGTTGAAATTTAGCCACTATAAAAGTAACAATTTGAAATTTATTTTGTATCATATTTTGTTACTATATCATTTTTT